>JAURLB010000019.1 GCA_030831445.1 Candidatus Nanopelagicales bacterium
CCCGCCAAGCGGCTGGTGCATCATGATTCGAGTATTTGGGGTGGCAGAGCGCTTTCCCGCGGCACCTGCGCAAAGTAAGAACTGTCCCATGGAAGCCGCAAGTCCCATCGCAACTGTTGCAATATCGTTTGGAACGAGCATCATTGCATCGTAAATAGCCATACCTGCGCTCACAGAACCACCAGGCGAATTGATGTAGAGAGTAATGTCCTTTGTCGGATCTTCAGCACTCAACACCTGAAGCTGTTTCACAATTCGGTTTGAATTGTCATCTCTTACTTCACCTTCAAGCCAAATGATTCGCTCGCGTAGCAACCGCTCATCGACCCAGTCTGAGAATGATGAGTTCATGACGGATGGTGCTCGCAACTCAGGATTTGCCATAGTTTCTCCTTAACCAACGCTGAGAGTAACGCCAAAACCTGACTTTCTCTTCCCCGAGGGGAGTTTCGTTCGCTTGAGGCGAACTACGAAGCCATCAAAGCGTCAAGTTCGGACAAGTCAACAACAGTGCCATTGGAATCAACCACATTCGCCGACTGCAAGACCACCTCAAGTGCCTTGACGCGTCGCACATCCGCAAGTGCCATTTGCACACCGCCCGATTGGACAAGTGCATCCGCGAATTCCTGCGGCGTCATGCCATAACGAGGTGCTTGCTGCATCAACCAGGCTGATAACTCAGCCTCACTGACCGAGAGCTTTTCTTGCTCAGCAATTTTGTCAAGAATGAACTGTGCTTTGAGTGATCGACGTTGGCCGTCCATATATTCCTGGCGATGAGCATCATCTCCATGGCCGTCTTTGAAATGCTCATCGGCATCTCGAGCGAGGAACTTCTCGGGCAGCGGAACTTCAATCATTGACAGCAATACGTCTTGAATTCGATCGCGAGCTTGATAACCCTGCTCGATTCGTTTCATCTTGAGGACTTTTTCACTCACATCGGCTTGAAGTTCTGCAAGGGTGTCAAACTCGGAAGCGAGCTGAGCGAATTCGTCGTCAAGATTTGGAAGCGCACGTTCTCGAACATTTTTCACAGTCACGGCAATAGATACGTCTTTACCTTCATATTCGCCGGCTTCAGGAATGAAGCTAAATGTGCGAACATCGTCGGCCTTTGCACCTCGCACAGCATCGTCAAATCCCGGAAGGATTCCATCTGTTCCCAGCTCATAGGACAGTGCGTTCGCAGTTAAATCTTCGACTGGCTCTTCTTCATATGTTCCAGCAATGTCAACAAGTAGTACATCGCCATCAGCGGCTGCTCTCTCTACAACTTGATAATTCGAAAAACGTTTCTGCAATGCTGCGAGCTGTTCATTCACAGCATCGTCATCTGCAACAACCGCCTCAACTTCAACTGTCACACTACTGAATTCCGGTAAATCAAAATCTGGACGGATTTCAACTTCAGCAGTGAATTCCATATGAGACTTGTCTTCAAGTTGAGTTACTTCGATTTCGGGTTGACCAACAGGTTTGAAATCATTTTCGCGCATGATTTTTTCATATGAATGAGACACGGCATCATTGAGTGCTTCCTGCACAACATAAGCACGTCCAACTTGGTTATCAATAACTTGTTCTGGGACTTTACCTTTTCGAAAACCCTTAATGTTGATTTTTTCGGCGATTGCTCTGTATGCCTGTTTAATGGCAGGTTCAAAATCTGCGTAATCAAGGTGGACAGACATTTTCACAGCAGTCGGGCTTTGGCGCTCGATATCGGTTTTCATCATCCAACCCTTACATTTTGAAAAGATGGTCGGGGCGGGGAGACTCGAACTCCCGATCTTCTGCTCCCAAAGCAGACGCGCTAGCCACTACGCTACGCCCCGAACAAGTGCCGAAGGTTACCTGATAACTTTCGCTCTCACTCTCGCGGGTGTAGCTCAATGGTAGAGTTCCAGCCTTCCAAGCTGGCTGTGCGGGTTCGATTCCCGTCACCCGCTCCACATTAACTCTCGCAGACCACTCCGTCTTTATCCCCGTCTTTGTACCAGTAATACTCAGGATCTACATCTTTGTAGTAGGGGCCATAGCCAGCAGCAATGGCTTGATAACAATACTCAAATCTGGGATCAAGTGAACCGTCACCGGTTGGGGTGGGATCGGGCGCAACTGGGTTATCACTCACAGTCATTCGATCTGGTACAAGCACTTTTGGATTACCACAATCAATAAGGCCACTACGGATGATGTTTCGTTCACCCGTATCGATACTGAGTCGCCACCGGAACTTCACCTGTATCCACGAAATAAGATATTCACATCGATATGACTTCGAAGGCGGCAACCAACTAGCGGGGTCTCTGTCACTTTTGGATCTATTCGTTGAAGCAGAAACTGCAATCAAACTTCTATTGAATCCTAAATCGTTTGCAAATTTTTGTCGCTCGCTACTTGTCCATCCACTTGCACCTGACTCCCAGGCTTCCTTCAATGCCACAACATGGTCAATATCGAGACTGCCAGCTGTTGTGATGACTTGATCGTCATAAACCGATATCCACTTACCAGTTCGAATCGTGCAGGTTCCCGAACGCGTGACTGGCGACTTCGTGTCGCGCATCAACACTTCGGCGCGGGTGTCGCACCTGTTGCCATTTTCGTC
>JAURLB010000020.1 GCA_030831445.1 Candidatus Nanopelagicales bacterium
AAAACGAAGACTTAGATCCCCCAGCTCTTGTGCGCCAAAAAATGTCCAGCGATTTGCTTGGCCTAGCGTTCAGCGACGAGTGGTGCATTGCAGTTCGAAAAGCGAAACCAACACAACTGCTGTTGTTGCACGAACTTGCCCACTTGGCTTGCGCCAATAAGGGCCACGGCGCAGAGTTCCAGCGGCAACTTGTGGAATACGTGCGTAAATACGTATCAATCACGCATGCAGCAGAGTTAGCGCAACTTCTAAAATAAATGCCTACGCAAGTGGCTTGCCATCAACGTCAGTCACGTTGCGCATAGCAATCATGATGAGGTCTATGAGCGACCAAATGCCACAGCCACCTAGTGTGAGCAACTTGCCAATACCCAAACCCGTTTGACCAAGGTAGAAGCGGTCAACACCAAGACCCCCAAGGAATAAACTCAGCAGCAACGTCGTTACATACTGACGCGAAGAAAACACGCCTGGAACAGTTGAAACAGCAACCGGATAACCCTGATCCTTGTGCTGCACCAAGGTTGAACTCTGAATCGTCCTGGTTTTTGCCATCTGAGCAAGTTCCTGGATGGAGAACAGCCTGTCTCCTGCCCCCATTAACTGCACAAAGAACAAAGGTTCAGTCGTAACCAAAGTTGGAACATTCCCAGGAGGCGCAACGTAAGTCCCTGATGCTTCAGTTGAACCCTGATCAAATTCGCCACCAGCGAGTGCAGGTTTAGGTTTTACCAATTCAAGACTTTCGAACACCAATAGCAACGATCCGATGGGGATGATTAACCCAAACCCGAAATATCGAATCGCATCAATGAGTTGATAGCCAGATCCAAAAAAATAATCAATAAACAAATAGAGTCCAGAGATCAAATGAAATGCCAACAACCCCGAAAAAACTCTGAGAAGTATTGGTTGATTGCCCACCCGCAGGAATAGAAGTACTGAAACCACTACCACGGCGAGTAACACCAAATCAATTATGTAAATTTGGATTGGCAGACGCTGATATAGAAGTTCCAACAGCGAATATGGAATATTGAAGAAAAAAACTGATTCAGGGATTCGAACTCCAGGGAAAAATGACCAAATAAAATTTCTTTCAAAACTTCGTTCCCAAACATCCGGATAGCGCCCACTTGCCACGATTCCGACTAGCGAAATAAGCGACCATCCCATACCAACAACAATTCCGGCAAGAGTTTTGCTGCTTAAACCAACGGTCGAATTTGCACTGCGACTCTTCACACTCCCTAGTACATCTTCTATTTTGCCCACCAATCGATTCCTTACGATGAGCGTGAGTCCAGCGACCAAAACAAGAACTAATAACTTGGATACAACAGTTAGTAAAACTGAAACTTGTTTTTCATAAGACACATAGACGCTGCTCGGAAAGCTGTCGTTTAATCGTTCACACAATCCTTTTTCATTTATTTGTGTTCCGTCCTGAATATACCCACGCTCATTTACATAGGCCTCTGCACCACTGACATCCTCGGCTTTGATGCCGTTCTCAATTAGACAGTACGCGGAACTAGTGCGAACTGACGGAATTAGTAGGACTGCCAATAATGCAATCAGCACTCCTACTGTCGTTATTCCTAAGGCAATACGTGCTTTCATCACTTCTCTCCTCTGCTTATCTGTGGAATAGCGAACAAAAACTAGGCGAGTGGTTTGCCGTCGACATCGGTCACATTGCGCATAGCAATCATGATGAGGTCAATAAGCGACCAAATGCCACAACCACCGAGCGTGAGTAACTTCCCAATACCCAAACCTGTTTGACCTAAGTAGAAGCGGTCAACGCCAAGACCCCCAAGGAACAAACTCAAAAGCAACGTTGTCACGTACTGACGCGAGGAAAACACACCAGGAACGGTCGATGCTGCAACTGGATAACTCTGATCCTTGTGTTGCACCAAAGTTGAACTCTGAATTGTCCTTGTTTTAGCCATCTGACCAAGTTCTAAGGCCGAGAAAAGCCGATCGCTTGCTCCAGGAATCTGAACATAAAATTCTTGAGCGCCCGTGTTTACTCCAGTCGTAATTGGTTGGGTAGCACTCGCACCTCCACCGCTGAAAGGAGACTTACCTTGTGCTTCACCTTCGACTGGAGCAGACGTTTGAGTCTGAATTGGTGCACCTGTTGAACCAGATTGTGGGAAAAATGCAGGTGCTTGAGGGGTTGGCTTCCCAACCCCTGTCTTAATCAACCCCGAGTTAACTGCAAGTAACGCCGCCACTGCTCCAGGAACAATCATTCCAACGATTGTGATCCGGAATGTATCAATAAGTCCAAAGTACTCACGATAATACTCATCGGTAATGAGCTCAATAAACGACAAAAACTGCACGAGAACATGAATTGCAGCAAGAAGGATCGCAATTTTTATAAACATGTCTCGGTTTGAAGACGCAATCACTCCAAGCAATGCTGTCACTCCCATTGCAAGAGTCAACAGATTCCATATTCCGAAATAACCAACTAGGTCGTGATACAAAACATTTGAAATCCATTCAGGAATTCCAATGAAAAGAACTTTGTTGATTGGGTTAACACCCTTAAACACATCTGCGAGAATCTGTGGTCCTGGCCACTCCAGAGCCCTAACTATTACTGATATGAATGCCCAGCCGACCGCCACGAATAGCGGAATAGCGATCTTTGGATCTTGCTGCTTTGGTGGTGTCGAAAACTCCATAATCCCCCTGTATTGAACTGTCCCAAGAATACCCCACAACATGGTTCTCAAGTGCACTAATGTCTCAAACATGACTGACCAGCCACATCTTTCTCAGTTCAATGCAACCGACAAGGGAGCCAATCTGACCTTTGTTGGATACTCAGTCAATGATGTTGGAAACATTCTCAGAGATTTCTTTATGTTTGCCGGATTCACAATGGAATCCGGAACCCCTATGTCTGGTCTCTATACAACGGGATCGGCAGGAGGCCGCGCGCTACTTGGAGGCCTTGCAAATCGCAAAAAGTACAGCGTCAATGTTTGGGCCGATGCCACGTACACCTATGCACAAGTCGAATCAACGATGACTGGTGCATCTGGAAGTGTCATTGGTGTAGTCCGGGAGCGAAAAGGAAGAGACGAAATCAAAGGCCAGCTGCATATGTTCATGCAGCAGTTTGCAAAAAAGTAGAGCAAGCAATCACCACAAGTCTTTACTCCGACGAAATAGTTCGGTTTCGTCTATCTACCTACGCAAAACGTAAAAATTATCAAAATGTTTCAGTGTTTTTCTTTGCTCCAGTAATTGCAACACAAATTGTTTGGGCTGTATACCACGAGCCTGTGTCGCTATTTCTAGCTTGCATACCTTTGTTCTACACAATTCCTATCTTCCTTGCGCTTGACCGTGTCGAACCTGAACCACGCATGGCAAAGATTTACGCATTCTTGTACGGTGCATTAGTTGCAACTTCAATTGCACTTGTTGTCAACGGAGTGGTTGGAGGACTATTTGGCGATTCAGCAGCAACAGTCCTCTCTGCGCCATTTGTGGAGGAGGGAATGAAGCTTTTAGGGATACTTTGGGCCTATCGGAGAAAACTTATCAATAGCCCCCTTGACGGCGTGGTGTACGCGGCGATTATCGCGTTGGGGTTTGCTTCCGTCGAAAACATTTTGTACTTCTCCGTGGCAGCAAGTGATAACACGCTAAGCGCCACATTCATTTTGCGAGGGATACTGAGTCCATTTGCTCATCCCCTATTCACTATGTGGACTGGGGTTTTCCTTGGCAAAGCACTTCTCCTCCGTCGGCGAATCTCAAATTTTGTCGCAATGGGTCTAGCGATAAGCATTTGTCTGCATCTCGCATGGAATTTGACCGCAGTTCTCAGTGAAGTATCAGGTGCAATTCCATTGTTTTCATTTCCACTGTTTATCGCATTGTTTGCGTACTCAATTTATTACATTTACAAACTTCGCAAAGATGAAGAAATAGAAATGATCAAGACGGCTTCAAGTGTTGCAGGTGAGTTTGGAATTCCTCGCGAAAAAGCAAATGTTTACGGTTATCTTCGCCATGCTTTGGAAGTGCGAAAAAATCTTGACCGTAAACAAAGGAAAATATTCGACCAGCAAAGAGTTGCATTTTCTCGACTTGTGTCAATCAAAGCGACTCAACAGAAACCGTTTCAAAATGAAGTTGATCGCTTAGTTGCAACCATAAATTCGCTATAAATTCGTGTTACCAACGTTGAATATTCCACAACCACCACAGCAGACCAAGGAAAATGGCTAACCGATAACGCTGTCGTAGGAGATCACCAAGTTCATTCACTAAATGCCCCGGGTAGATAATTCTGAAATCCTTTGATTTGTAAAGTAGATACCCTCTCTTTGCCACAAATAGGCCAAAGACAAAAGCAAGCAGCACCACTGACACATTGAACTGATAAGCCTCATAGACATGACCTTTAGCAAGTGCTAGTACTGCACGAGACCCCCCGCAGAGGATGCATGGTTTACCCGTGAGCATCGCAAAGGGGCAATACCCCAGTTCATCTAAATGAGGTGCAATATCCATTGCGACTGCAATTATGCGAGTGGCTTGCCATCCACGTCAGCGATATTGCGCATTGCAATCAAAATGAAGTCAATAATCGCCCAAACACCGCAGCCACCGAAGGTGAGCAATTTCGCGATTCCCAAACCCGTCTGGCCCAAATAGAAGCGATCAACACCAAGCGCACCCAGGAAGAAACTGAGCAACATGGCGGTAATCCATTCACGCGAAGAGAAGACACCAGAAACTGTTGAAGCTTGAACTGGGTATGGAGAATCCTTGTGCTGCACAAGGGTCGATGGTTGGATTGCTCGAACTTTTGCCATTTGCATCAGTTCACCTACTGAAAACAGACGGTCGCCAGCACCCATCATTTGAACAAAATACGTTGGCGTAGTTACATCCATCTGAACGAAACCGCCTCCCATCGCACCACCAGGGAAACCCTGTGGAGGCTGAAAATTTGGCTGTTGATTAAATGGGCTGGTTGGCTCGTTGGTCATAATAGGTACTTTACGACCTAGGTTAAGAAAAAACTAATTAGTAGCCGCTGGTTGCAGCAGAAGCGAAAAAGACCATCCAAGTAAAGAGGATGCTTACAGCGCCGATCACGATGCCGGCAATCGCAAGACCTTTGCCGCCTTCATTTGTCTTATTTATTTGGCCAATGGCAACGATTCCCAAGATGATTCCAAGAATTCCACAGAAAAAACTGCACACCAATGCAGCAATCGCAAGACCATTTGTTTTTGCCTTTTGTGGAAAGCCACCAAACTGCTGCCCTGGCTGACCCGGTTGTGGAAATTGTGGTTGATACGACATGTTGCCCCCCTGGTTGTTTCCTTAACAATTTATACCACAGATGTCATACCCCATCAAGGAAAGCCCTATTTCATGCCCATCCATTTGCCCAATTTGCGTTGCCTACCGGACTTCGTAGTTGGAATTCCGGTCGCTTTAGACACTTTGCGTAGCAGCCAAGTAATCCCTAAGGCACGCTTCCAGGAGAAAGGAATTCCAGGACCAAGCTTCATATCAATCCTCTCCAAACATCTGACCACCGAATTTCTGATGCAACTCAGTATCAAGTTCAACCGACGTGTACAGCACGGCACCGACGGCATTCAGTAATTCTGATTCGTCCAAATCCACGGCAAGTATGGTGTGAGAAAACAGCAGCTCCGGATAGCCACCCTCCGGAAGAATCAGCTGAACGTGGCCGAATGCGAAGTCTTGCCCTTCTGTAGCCACCCATTTATATAGATCCTGAGTTGGTTCAAAGGAATTGATAAGTGGGCAGAAGAGACGAACGATGAAATCTTTTTGATTTTCCCCGAATGTCCTTTCTCTTACCCGAACAAACAAATGTGCCGATTCATAATTGATATGAAAATCACCGTCTTTATCCATTCGAATTGGATAATTCTCCATCAATATTCGTTGGACTTTTTCCTTTACTTGCTCCAAGGTTTGCATTTCTCTTCCTCCTAAATATATGAATTCGGTCCGAATCCAATTTGCTTTTTCTGTTCTTTAGTCAAAACTGGCATATCCTCCGCTGTAATCGTTCGAAGCTCTCGCTCTGTTGCTAATGCGCCAAGAGAGGCAGTTCGATTCACCAAATTTCGCTCAGCAGCTTCAAGTATGTTTTCTGCACTCCGAGCATTTCCAAATCCTGGGTCCTGTCGCATTGCCTCAAGCAGTACACAAATACTCGACTTGGCTTCATCGGTTATCTCAAGATTCATTTTTTCGGAAATCAGTACTGCGATTTCTAGGAGTTCCTCAACCGAATAATCTGCAAATTCGATAAATGTAGGAATTCGAGATTTAAGTCCAGCATTCGTCTCGATGTAGTCCTTTATCGGTTCGGTATATCCAGCAAGAATCACCATCAAGCGCTCTCTGCGGTCTTCCATTTGCTTGACCAAACAGTCAGTCACTTCAGCACCAAA
>JAURLB010000021.1 GCA_030831445.1 Candidatus Nanopelagicales bacterium
AAAAAGTTGATGAAATCGTTTGATGCATTGATTGCCCAAGGAAATACAGTTTTGTGTATTGAACACAATTTGGATGTGGTGAAATGTGCCGATTGGGTGATTGATTTGGGCCCTGAAGGCGGAAGCGGTGGTGGCCAAGTTATCGTCACTGGAACTCCTGAAACAATCTCAGCACACCCAAAAAGTCATACCGGTATGTTCCTCAAGCCTTATCTTTCATGACAATGAAATTTGCTTGGAAACCTCGAAGTAGCGACATTCCGACAAAACCTGGGGTGTACCGCTTTTCAGATTCAAATGGACAAATTTTGTATGTGGGGAAAGCGAAACATTTACGGAATCGAATTAACAGTTACTTCGCTTCGCGCGAACAGCACCCGAGAACTACGGAAATGCTTTCACAAGCGAGTGCGGTGGATTGGTTGATTGTCAATTCAGAAGTTGAATCTTTGCAACTAGAACATACGTGGATTAATGAGTTTAAGCCACCCTTCAATGTTCGATTCAGGGACGATAAGTCATACCCCTGGATTTGCTTTACGATGAAGGAAGAGTTCCCAAGGATTATGGTCGTTCGCGGAAAGCGACGAAAAGATAACCTCTATTTTGGTCCGTATCCAAATGCGAGAGAAGCCAGAGACCTCAGTGAGAACTTGCTAAGAGTTTTTCCTGTTCGTTCTTGTAGTGATCAGCAGTTCAACCGAGCGCAGAAGACTCAGCGAGCGTGCATGCTTGCGGATATCGGCAAATGCTCAGCCCCGTGCATTTCTAAAGTGAGCGCTGAGGAACATAGGGACATCGTGAATCAGTTCACTGCTGCCATAAAAGGAAACTTTAGGGCTAAGCAGCGAGATTTACAGCAGCGAATGAAAGAAGCCTCTGACGCACATGAATTTGAACGGGCTGCGCTGTACCGGGATCAAGTGAATCAACTTGAAAGTATCTACCAACCGACGAGTGTGGTACTCAATGAAGCGGATTCTTTTGATGTTTTTGCGATTTTTAGTGATGATCTTGAAATTTCTATCCAGGTGTTGAACGTACGACAAGGGTTACTCATCTCCCAAAAGCATTTTCTTTTAGATGTGGTTGAAGAGCTTGCGCCAGAAGACATTTTGCAGCGGGTATTACCTCAGTATTATTTGGAGACGCCTTTAGAAGTCAAAGAAATTTTGGTGAATCTCGAACTTGCACCAGACAATGGAATTTCTGCATTACTCGACAATGACACAAGGCAACTTGCAATTCATAAGCCGCTTCGAGGACGTAAGTGAGAAATATTGGAGTTGGCTTTGACAAATGCGTCATCTGCTCTGGAAGTTAGCCACAATATTCGTTCACACGACGTAGCTAAGCGTTCTCTTGCACTCAATGAACTCACACAAGCCTTGGGCTTGCCCCAAGTGCCTATGCGGATTGAATGTGTGGACATTTCACATCTGGCCGGAACGAATACGGTCGGTTCTTTAGTTGTTTTTGTCGATGGCTTACCTAAGAAATCTGACTATCGTTTCTATAATCTTGGAGACATCAATGACGACTTGAGTGCAATTCAAGAAGTAGTTTCACGAAGAGCGAAACGACTTTTGAATGGTGATGTTGGTTGGAGTGAGTCACCTGACTTGCTGCTCATTGACGGTGGCGTGAACCAAGCATCAATTGCGTGGGAGGTGTTGAGATCTTTCAACCTTGATATACCTGTCTTTTCTTTGGCAAAAAGATTCGAATCTGTTCATAGTGCGACGACAAAGAGCGAAATGGTCATTCCCCGTTCTTCGGAAGCCCTCTTCCTTCTGCAACGAATTCGCGATGAAGCCCACCGATTCGCGTTAACGCAACAGCAAAAGTCTCGCAAGCGAAATTTAAAGTCCCAGTTGGAAGACATTCCTGGTCTAGGGCCAAAAAAGGTTAGTAGCCTTTTCGCGCATTTTGGTAGCGTTAAGAACATCAAGAGCGCAAGTGTTGAGGAAATAGCCTCGGTTTCAGGCATCAATGACGAATTGGCAGGAAGAATCTGGAATACCTTGAATTCTGTGTCCTCCGTGGCGTTAAACACCACCACAGGCGAGGTCATCGAGGGTGCTTGACTCGTCTGTGAGAGTATGCCTGTGAGTCTTGAAGTCGTGGTCGTTACGGGCCTTGCTGGAGCTGGTCGGTCGACCGCTGCGCACGCGTTGGAAGATCTTGGTTATTTCGTCATTGATAACTTGCCGCCAGAGTTGATGAATGCAACCGTTGAATTGCTCGCCAAGCGAGGAGAAATTGAAAAAATCGCAGTTGTAGCAGATTCTCGTGGTGGGGCTTTATTCGAAGCGCTAGAAAGCGAGCTTGAGAAAGTTCGAGAGATTTCCAAAGTGTTCGTCCTCTTTCTTCAAGCAAGTGATCAGGTCCTCATTCGCCGTTTCGAAGCGGCGCGTCGACCACACCCACTGCAAAAGGGCGAAACATTGGCTGAGGCTGTTTCGGCGGAACGAAAACTTTTGGCAGGGCTTAAAGTGCAATCAGATCTCACAATAGATACGACTGACAAGAATGTGCACGAACTGAGGAAAGACATTGAGATTCAATTCGGACCACAGGCAGTGCAACTCTTGGTGCATCTCATTTCATTCGGTTACAAATATGGATTACCACTCGACGCCGATTTCATTTTCGACGCTCGCTGTCTGCCCAATCCGTTCTGGAGAACTGATTTGCGCGAACTCACTGGAATCGATAAACCAGTAAAAGACTTTGTGTTAGAACAACCACTTGCGTCTACGTTGTTAGGAGCAATGACGCAGATGCTGACAGATCTTCAAGGCGGATACCTCGCTGAGGGCAAAAGATTTTTGACCGTAGCAATTGGCTGCACGGGAGGGCAACACCGTAGTGTTGCACTCGTAGAAGAAATGCAAGAGAGATTAGAGAGTTCTGTCATTCAAGTTGAAGTACATCACCGAGATAAGGGTAGAGAATAAATGTCGATGACAATGGGTCTTAAGGATGAATTAGCACACTTAGCAAGCACAAAAGCATGTTGTAAAAAAGCAGAAGCAAGTTCGCTGCTGCGCTTTGGTGGCTCTATTCATATCGTTGCGGGGGCACTCGTTGTTGAAGCCGAATTCGATAACGCTGCGGTCGCTCGAAGATTACGAGTTTTTATCCAAGAACTATTTGGGCAAGATTCGGATTTGACCATGATTTCAGCTGGCGGCATTCGTAAGTCCAGTCGCTATCTTGTTCGCGTCACAAATGGCGCGGAACGTTTTGCCCAACAAGTTGGACTTATTGATGTAACAGGGCGACCTGTTCGTGGTTTATCTCCTGCAATCGTCAGTGGTGGAGTTTGCGACAGTGAGGCGGCATGGAGAGGTGCATTTTTAGCTCATGGCTCTCTAACCGAGCCGGGCAGAAGTAGTGCTTTAGAAATAACATGCCCAGGCGGTGAATCAGCCCTTGCGCTGGTAGGCGCAGCGCGGAGATTAGGAATTTTGGCCAAAGCGCGTGAAGTTCGCGGAGTAGATCGAGTGGTTATCCGAGATGGTGATGCAATTGCCACACTTTTGACGCGAATTGGTGCGCATGAGCAGTTGCTGATTTGGGAGGAGCGTCGAATGCGACGCGAGGTGAGAGCAACTGCAAATCGTCTTGCCAATTTCGATGATGCCAATATGCGTAGAAGTGCGCGAGCAGCGGTTGCTGCAAGTGCGAGGGTTGCTCGAGCGTTAGAGATTCTTGGTTCAGATGTGCCTGAACATTTGCGAATTGCAGGTCAATTACGTATTGACCATGGGCAGGCAAGTTTGGAAGAACTCGGGGCGCTTGCTTCTCCTCCTATGACGAAAGATGCAATTGCGGGACGGATTCGAAGACTTCTTGCAATGGCTGACAAGCGCGCAAAAGACCTAGGAATTGCCGATACAGAGCAATCTCTTACTCCCGAATTACTTGAATAGCCCTGAAACTAGAATAGAGCCCTGAAGACCTCACTTAGGAGCTCATAATGGCAGTTAAAGTAGCAATCAATGGATTTGGTCGAATTGGACGAAATTTCTTCCGTGCGATCATTAGTCAGTCGGCAGATATCGAAGTAGTTGGAATTAATGATCTCACTGACATCAACACACTTGCGCACCTTTTGAAATACGACAGCATCTTGGGCAAGCTCAATCAATCTGTGACTGTAAGTGGCGACACGATCACTGTTGGCACTGTGAGCTTCAAAGTTTTAGCTGAACGCGATCCTGCCAATCTTCCTTGGAAAGATCTCAACGTTGATATCGTGATTGAATCAACTGGCCATTTCACCGATGCAGAGAAAGCTGCGGCGCACTTAGCGGCAGGAGCGAAGAAAGTCATCATCTCAGCTCCGGCAAAAGGTGAAGACATCACCATCGTTATGGGAGTTAATCACGAAAAGTACGACCCCAAAAGTCACAACATTATTTCCAATGCATCGTGCACGACAAACTGTTTAGCCCCGTTCGCTAAAGTTTTGGATGACAACTTTGGAATCGTGAAGGGAATGATGACGACAATTCATGCCTACACAAATGACCAGGTCATCCTTGACTTCCCGCATAAAGATTTGCGACGTGCACGAGCCGCTGCAATCAACATGATTCCTACGACAACTGGTGCAGCAAAGGCTATCGCTTTGGTATTGCCTCACCTCAAAGGAAAATTGGATGGATACGCGATGCGAGTGCCGGTACCGACAGGTTCGGCCACAGACTTAACAGTTCAGCTATCGCGCGAAGTCACAAAAGACGAGGTGAACCAAGCGATGAAAAAGGCTAGCGAAACGTCACTTAAGGGAATCTTGGAATATACAGAAGACCCAATTGTTTCAACGGATATCATTACGTCACCCGCATCAAGCATTTTCGATGGTGGCTTAACGTACGTCATGGGTGACACAATCAAGGTTGTATCGTGGTACGACAATGAATGGGGATATTCAAACCGTCTCGTTGATTTAGTGCAGTACGTCAGTGAAACCCTGTGATTCGAAGCATTGAAAACCTTGATGCTCAAGGTAAACGGGTATTGCTACGCGTTGATTTCAATGTTCCGCTCGACAAACAAACCGGCGAAATTACCGACGATGGAAGAATCCAAGCGGCACTTCCGACGATTCGTCATTTACTTCAACAACATGCCACGGTTATTGCAGTTGCACATTTAGGTCGCCCCAAAAGTGCTGACGACCTTCAATATTCACTTGCAATAGTTGCAAAACGGTTATCCCAATTACTGGATATGCCAGTTACATTCATTGCTCCCACGAATGCTGAGGAACGAAAGAGTGAAGTGCTTGCCCTAGGCGCAGGCTCTGTGGCATTACTTGAAAACATCCGTTTTGACGCTCGAGAAACATCAAAAGTTTCGCAAGAGAGATTTGCGCTCGCAGAAGAATTAGCTGCACTTGCTGATGTTTTTGTGAGCGACGGATTTGGAGTTGTTCACCGTGATCAGGCTTCAGTAACAGATGTGGCTCAGTTGTTGCCTAGCTTTGCGGGTTTCTTAGTTGCGCGTGAGTATCAGGTTTTCAGTGAAGTTATCTCAAATCCGAATCGACCGTATGTCGTGATTCTTGGTGGCTCGAAGGTTTCGGACAAACTTGGTGTGATTTCAAACCTGTTGCAAAAAGTTGATGTTTTGCTCATTGGTGGGGGAATGTGTTTTACTTTTTTACAAGCACTCGGAATGAATGTTGGTAAGTCGCTCGTTGAAGCGGATTTTGTAGAAACTGTGAAAGGTTTCATTGCCCAAGCACAGCAACGCGGCGTCAAACTCGTGTTGCCTGTTGATGTAGTTGTGGCGGATAGTTTTGCGCCAGATGCTGCACACAAGGTAGTGGGTATAGGTGAAATGCCGCAGGAGTGGATGGGACTCGATATTGGTCCTGAGACTAGAGAGAATTTCAAACAGGAGATTAGCCAAGCCAAGACAATTGTGTGGAACGGACCTATGGGAGTTTTTGAGTTCCCTGCATTTGACGCAGGTACGCGTCAGATCGCCGAAAGCATGATTGCCTCATCTGCACTGACGGTTGTTGGTGGGGGAGATTCTGCGGCAGCAATTCGGCTCTTCAACTTGGATGAAAGCAAGTTTTCTCACATATCAACTGGTGGCGGAGCTTCTTTGGAATTTCTCGAGGGTAAAGAACTGCCGGGCTTGAAAGTATTGGAGGACTCAAATGCGTAAACCCTTAATGGCCGGTAACTGGAAAATGAACTTCAACCATCTCGAAGCAATTCACTTGGTACAGAAACTCGCATTTACGTTTACCGATGATGACTATAACACCGTGGATATCGCAGTGCTTCCGCCATTTACTTCAATTAGAAGCGTTGAAACTCTTATCCATGGTGATGGATTGAAATTGCAGTTCGGTTCGCAGGATATCAGTGCATTCGAAAGTGGCGCTTACACAGGTGAAATTAGTGGGGTCATGCTTGCAAAACTTGGATGTCACTATTCAGTTGTTGGGCATAGCGAACGACGTCTTTTTCACGGCGAAACCAATGAGATTGTCAGTAAAAAAGCACGAGCGGCACTTTCTCATTCCATTACTCCAATTATCTGCGTTGGGGAATCGCTTGAAGTACGTGAGGCTGGCAATCATGTTTCGTACACGCTAGATCAGGTTGAGAAATCGCTTGAGGGACTGTCTGCTGAGAACGTTGCTGCGATAGTTATCGCCTACGAACCAGTATGGGCGATAGGAACGGGTAAGGTTGCAACAGCACAAGACGCTGAAGAAGTTGCGTCAGGGATTCGCAAGTGGATTTCGAATAGATTTACAACCAAAATTGGCGAACAAACGCGAATCTTGTACGGTGGATCCGTCAAGGCCAGCAACATTGCAGAAATCATGGCGGGACCAAACGTTGATGGGGCTCTCATCGGTGGGGCGAGTCTTGATCCGGATGAGTTTGTAGCAATTTGCCGGTTCCGATTGCATTAATGCCAGTCTGACTCAGTATGCTTCGCACGTGATTTTAGCTATGCAGATTGCGCTCATCATCGTGAGTTTGCTCTTAATTTTGACCGTATTGCTTCACAAGGGCAGAGGCGGTGGCCTATCGGATATGTTCGGTGGCGGTATCTCTTCAACAATGGGTGGCTCGAGCGTTGCCGAACGTAACCTCAACCGGATAACACTGGCTTTAGCATCCATTTGGGTGGCAATAGTTGTGAGTCTTGGCTTGCTCTTGAGTGCAAGTTAAGGATAGGGAGAGAACGTGGCAGGTGGAGCAGCAATTCGCGGTAGTCGCGTAGGCGCAGGACCACTCGGCGAATCAGAACGCGGACAATCGATACCAAAGATTCGTATTTCGTACTGGTGTGTTGATGGGCATGAAGCTCGAGTTGCTTTTGCGCACGATGTGGAGGAGCACCCAGAAACTTGGGATTGCCCTCGTTGCGGACTACCAGCAGGACGCGATAAAGAAAACCCACCTGTTGCGCCAAAGAATGAGCCCTACAAAACACACCTTGCATATGTGAAAGAACGGCGAACAGAAGAAGAGGTTGCAATCATTCTTCACCAAGCCATTGATCGCTTGCGTGCGGAATATGGCGACGATTAACCCAAAATCTCCAGCACTTTTTCAACAACGTTTTCTGAACTTATCCCTCGTTCTCGCATCAACAAATTTGGATCAGCAGACTCACCAAATTCATCCACACCTATTGCGGCGTCACAGATAGCCAGCCACAAGTCAGAACGTGCCGCTTCAATCGCAATTCGGGGTTCAGTTCCAAGCACTGAATCTCGGTAATCCTTTGTCTGCTCTTTGAACCATTCGTAACACGGCATCGAAACAACTCGAACTGAAATGCCTTGTTGCTTTAAGCGTGCCTGCGCTTCGAGAGCGACAGATACCTCCGAACCCGTGGCTATCAATGTTGTTTTGTAATTGGGTTCGTCAGAGAGAACGTATCCACCCTTTTGTGCCAGCAGAGCCGTTGCAGGATCTGTTACAACGGGTAAATCCTGACGGCTGAGAGAAATTCCAATAGGGCTGGTTCTTGAAAGAGCAACTTGCCAGACAACCGCGGTTTCATTCGCGTCTGCTGGTCTTGCAACACTGAAGTTTGGGATCAATCGCAGGGTCGGTAGGTGTTCTATTGGCTGATGTGTGGGGCCATCTTCGCCTAACCCAATTGAGTCGTGCGTCCACACATACACAACTGGGAGATTCATCAAGCAACTAAGCCGGACAGACGGACGCATGTAATCAGAAAACACCAGGAAAGTCGCTACATAGGGTCGCAGTCCAACAAGCGCTATTCCATTTGCAATTGCAGCCATCGCATGTTCTCGTATTCCGAAATGAATGTTGGCCCGCGCAAAATCATTTCGAGATACAGCGCCGCCACCCTCGATAAAGGTTGAATTACTCTCAGATAAGTCGGCAGACCCACCCCACAATCCGGGATTATCCTTCACAAGTTCATTCAGAACTTTTCCAGAAGCCTTACGTGTAGACACTTTGTCACCAACGTTCCAACGTGGAAATTCAATGGCGTCTAGGTTCATACGTTGCAGAGCCATCAGCCTCGAATAAGCCGCAGCATCATCTTTTTGAAACTTCGAAAGTTCTCTATCCCAATCTTGACTCAAAGTTTTACCTCGTTCTTGGGCTGAACGAGCGTGTTTGAGCGCCTCTGAATCAACAAAGAAATCAATTGCCGGATCGAGACCTAAAATTTCTTTCGTTTGAAAGATTTCGTCCGCGCCAAGTGCGGACCCGTGGGACTTGGCT
>JAURLB010000022.1 GCA_030831445.1 Candidatus Nanopelagicales bacterium
GACGAGAGTTGCGCCGAGCAACGGCACGATGTTTCGCAGATATTCGACTGCTGACTTGCCGCCGCGCTCGCCTGGTGCACGGCCGAACACACCGATGCGACGACCGACTTTCACCAGCATCACAATCCGTAAATCCAGAACTCTGTGCGCATCAATTTGTGTCTTGAGTCATGTCAATGTACTAGACAGATACACCGTAAGACGCGATTGCTTTCGTTGTTCCACAAGAGTCATTAAGCATGCGCTTCCCTTAGCCGTCGGCGCGATGTGATTCGATAACCAGAGCGTTGGAGCTTGAAATCGGCACAATCACGACTCGCGATCGCCCCTGCCCATCCATGGGGATGCCCCCATGGATTCAGCATTTGAATGACCGATCCTTCTAGTTTTCCTATTACTTTCAAATACCTATTGAGTATACTCTTACTCACAAAGTCGAACTGAGTACGGGCATACACAACCTTGAGACAGGGATTTCCTAGACTGCCCTCTATGGGGAAAAAAGTTGATGTGAATGATCTAGTTGGTGCCCACGAAATCGCACAACGCCTCAGAGTGGCCAGACCCCAAGTTGTGCATGAGTGGCGCCGACGTCACGCAAACTTCCCCGAACCGATTGCCACATTGAAGACCGCCCTCATTTGGGATTGGCGCGAAGTCCAGATGTGGGCGACCAAGACAAATCGACATAGTTGAGAACTTAAAGATGGCAAAGACGAATACAACCAGGAAGATCCATTTGAGATATATCGACCTTTTCTGCGGAATTGGCGGTTTCCGGATTGCTGCCACCAATGCGTCCAAGGAAGTGGGCCTTACATCTGAATGTGTTTTCTCGTCAGATATTGACAGCGATGCACAAACGGCTTACGAAGCAAACTTTGGCGAACGACCGCACGGTGATATCACAGAGATTGGTGCTGATGAGATTCCTGACCACGAAGTCCTATTCGGCGGCTTCCCATGTCAAGCGTTCAGCATCATCGGTGAGATGAAGGGATTTGCCGACGCAAGAGGGACTCTCTTCTTTGACATCGCTCGAATTCTTGATGAAAAACGTCCTCAAGCAATTGTTCTCGAGAATGTCAAACAGTTGCGTGGCCATGACGGAGGACGAACACTCTCTACGATTCTGAATATCTTGGATGAACTGGGCTATTGGGTCGATTATCGCGTATTAAATGCGCTGGACTTCGGACTTCCTCAGAAGCGAGAACGGATCCTGATTGTTGGCTTTTTGGACGACTCCCACAAACGATTCTCATGGCCGGGTGTTGACAGATTCCCCATCCGTTCACTCGAGGACTTACTCGAAGATGACAGCCAAGTGGACCCCTTCTATTTTGCCTCGCCGAAAATCAGAAAGAGTCGAAAGTCATCTATCAAGAGCAAGGCCCTGCCAGACGGAAGATCAATTTGGCATGAGAATAAGTCAGGGAATATCAGTCCGCATCCATACTCTTGCGCTCTTCGCGCTGGCGCCAGTTACAACTATCTCTTGGTAGACGGAATTAGACGATTGACTATGCGCGAAATGCTACGACTACAAGGTTTCCCAGACACATTCAAGATTGCCTGCGGATACTCTGCAACAAGAAAACAAGCCGGAAACAGCGTGCCAGTACCCATGATTCAAGCTGTGATTGAACAAGTATTTTTCGCAATTCGAGGTACAGGGGCGTGCAATTCATTTGACAACCCTTCAAAGGTGCAGCCCAAGCTCTTCGAGGAGTAAGACTGACTTTGCCGAAGCAACTACATTCAGGTGATGGACTTAAAGGCTGCGAAAGCAAAACTCGATCACGTCATAAATATCGGTCGAGTTGAGATGTACAAGCCAATCCAGATTGCGGAAGTACTTCACGTTGCAAGGACAAGTGGCGAAGTCGTGCTAAGTGATGTCGAAACTTACCGCATAAAGTCGAGACGATGGAGAGACGATGTAACTCTTGCACTATTCAACAAGCGATCTACCTCCAGCGCAAGATTCCAAGACGACGTTTGGAACGAGACTGCAGTGCCCCCAGCGGCAATGGTGGGGCTGGGAGCCGCTAACGCATCGAGCGGGGTCGTTGAAAACTACATCTATAGCTTCATTACTGAAAAGAACGAAGAGTTAACTGCTGCAAGATCTGTGATTGCGAATCTTCGGAGTGTCAGTGAAGTTGAAAATCTACTTAAAGTATTTGAATCAGCGACATTGACTAGTTCAGCCGACCGACTATACGAAATCTTGGCGACGGCTATTTTTAAAACTGAGTTGAGTCGAACAACTTACACAATCTCAGTTGATCGCCCACGAAACTCACGAAGAGCAGCAACAGTTGACGAGTTTATCGATCTAGTAGCTACCTCTCCAATGCCTTTGGTGGTGGACAGACTTGGTCATACAAATGCCGCAGATGCCGGACTCGACATCTGGACAAACTTTGGCGTTTTAATCAACGTAAAGAGACGACCACTAACCTCTGAACTACTCGATCAAATCGTTAACGACACACCTATCGGTTCTTTGCATATTGTTTGTCTTGAAATTGAACGTGATGCAACAACACGCCTCAAAGAGCTCCGGGCAAACGGTTTGCGTATTTCAATCACGACCAAAAACGATTTGATGAGATCTATTCAAACTTTGTTAAGTGATCGAGACTCCTCTTCGGCATTTGTAAACACCCTTGTTGGATCGTTTGATAAGGAATTCCCAATGGCACGAACACTCGGTAATTTTGCAGCTTCGCGCGGCTATTCGCCCAACCTATTGACGGGAATTTGGAAGCGTCCAGAGAATTACGGTTAGAATTCTATAAAGTTAGATTGTGAACAAAAACTTTCGGGGCTGGCTGTCAATCAAGTATGTTTACTCAGATCGCGTTGTGAGCAATATATGCTCAAGGTTGAAACGTGCTCAGAAGTTGGCAAATAATGAGGCGGTCACATCAGTGCATGGCTTTGCGTTAGCCGTCAAAGATTCGAATGATTGGTCTTCGGTTCCGACTAGTAGCAAATCTGGAATCTTGCGAGCAGTTCATCTGTATGAGGAGTTTCTGAACTCTCAAGTCTGAAACTTTTGTTCATCTCCCTGCTAAGGAAATGAATCAAACTGACCAAATCAACACCTCTGACCACTGCCCGCGCCGGTGTTGACGGCAACCTTGGCCTGCAATATGCCCACTTCGAAAAGATTGGCTAGCTAGTTACGTGGCTAATTCTTTAGCCAGGTCGGTCAGGGGCGACAGCACGCTCGGGTCAAGATTGCCATCTGGTGTAATCAACGAATTGATTTTTGGAAACA
>JAURLB010000198.1 GCA_030831445.1 Candidatus Nanopelagicales bacterium
ATCAGCGAAGAAGTTGGCCTGAAGCTGGAAAACGTGACGCTCGACTTGTTGGGTCGCGCAAAGAAAGTAGTGGTTACCAAGGACGAGACCACGATCATTGAAGGTGCTGGTGCTGAAGACGACATCAAGGGTCGCATCAGCCAAATCAAGAATGAAATTGACAACACCGATAGTGACTACGACCGTGAGAAACTCCAAGAGCGTCTGGCCAAGTTGTCTGGCGGTGTAGCGGTGCTGAAGGTGGGTGCGGCGACCGAAGTGGAGTTGAAGGAAAAGAAGCATCGCATCGAAGATGCCGTGAGCACCACCAAAGCTGCAATTGAAGAAGGCGTGGTGCCTGGTGGCGGTGTGGCGCTCTTGCGTGCACAGGCCGCAGTGTTGGCCGCCGTCGAAAAGTTGACCGGTGACGAAGCAACAGGTGCGCGAATGGTGGCCAAGTCACTCGAAGCCCCACTGAAGCAGATTGCAGAAAACGCCGGTCTTGAAGGCGGCGTGGTCGTCGAGCGCGTGAAGGGTCTGAAGGGTGCCGAAGGCTTGAATGCGGCAACTGGCGAGTACGAAGACCTCGTGAAAATCGGTGTGATTGATGCAGCAAAGGTGACGCGCTCAGCTCTCCAGAACGCAGCATCAATTGCCGCTTTGTTCCTTACCACCGAAGTAGTGATTGCTGACAAGCCAGAAGAAGCAGCAGGCCACGATCACGACCACGGCATGGATGACCACTGATCAGTTAGTTTCCCCATAGCAATATGACCAGCGCAAGCGAAGCCCTGTTGGTAGCAGCATTTGAGTCTCATAGTTGCGGAATGGCGGATGCGTGGTGCAATAGCCTGAACGCAGAGGGCAGGAGTCATGAAGTTTTCAAAATCTGATAAAGAATATTTCGAACGTCGAAACAAGTTTGCAGAAGAAATTGGGAAACCAGATCTTTACGAGACCATAGATCAATGGCCTCTATTTGTGGGGACGGGAAACTTTGCACGATTTCTTGCAATTCTTGAACTTTTTCTTCCGACAATTGAGGTTCCTGGTGATATCGCCGAATTCGGTGTTTGGAAGGGCTCCACGAGTTCATTAATCGCCAAAACTTTGGCAGTTCGAGCCCCACTCAGCCCCAAAAGAATTCATCTCTTTGACTCATTTGAAGGTCTCACAGAGTTCACAGCAGAAGACAGTGACGCGAAAGCTCTCAAAGGGATGTACCAAGGTTCGGAAGAATTACTACGTAAATCAGCAAGCGTGAATGAGATAGATGATTACTTTGTGTTTCATAAGGGCTTTATTGAAGACACACTCCCGGAATTTATAGCGAAGGCACCCCAAACTCTCTTTTCGTTCGTTTATTGTGATACGGATTTATTCTCTTCAACTGCTGTCATCCTTGCATCCATGTGGGCAAGATTAAGTCCAAATGGTGTGATGGTGTTTGATCAATGGAACATGGACGAGTTCCCTGGTGAGGGGACAGCAGTAAATCAGTTTATTGAAACCCATAGAGCAGAGATAACTCTCATTACTCCAGTTGCCACTCGGCAGCCAACCCTCGCAATCATGAAACGTTATCCGTGATGCGAGTTCGCTATATCTACTCTGCATGTATTGTGATTGAGACAAAAGATACCCGAATCTGTTGTGATCCATGGTTTTCAGACGGAATTTATGATGGTTCGTGGTATCAGTTTCCCAAAGTTAATGATCCAATAAAGAGTATTGGACAAATAGATTTCGTATTCATTTCCCATATTCATCCTGACCACTATGATCCTGTGTGGCTTCGCAAATTACTGGATGCCAATCCAAGCTGTCGATTAATTATCGGTGCCGAGAATCAACGACATCTAGAGCGAAAAATGATTCGCGATGGATTCTCACCTGAATTGTTCAAGCTGCTGTTGGTGGGGAGTAGCCAAATAGCTTGTTTCCCTAATTTCAAAAATTACTCGGAAAGCATAGATTCTGCACTTGTTGTGAGACAAGGTAATCAAAGTGTTGTCAATATGAATGATTGCTCGTTTGATCCTGAACAAGTTGAGGCAGTTTCTGCCTTTTGTACAGGCTCACGCATTGCAGCTTTTCTTCCCTATGCGGGAGCTGGTCCGTACCCCCAGCGCTACATGTTCACAGAAGAAGAAGTTCGTCAACAGGAAGCCCAAGCAAAGAAAGAAAAATTTCTCAACTTGTTTGCTCAGTATGTTGAGGCCTTGAATCCTGAATTTGCAGTCCCTTTTGCAGGGCTTTATTTCTTGGGTGGTTCACTGGAGCGATTCAACAATGCTCGCGGTATCCCCGACGCCATTGAAGCAGCTCAAATGTTTCCAGAAAGAGCGATCAGCTTGCAAGAAGTCGTAGGTGAAATTAATCTGGATGAGTCCGTCGTTTTCAATCAGCGAACGACTCAGGTTGACGCTAGAGAAGTGAGTGATTATTTGCGAAAGTGCGCAGCGGCTGCGCTCCCATACGAAAGTGATGAGCCAACGTCATCCGATGAAATATATGAAAGTCTTCTGGTCGCTGCTGCTCGAGCTTTAGAACGATCAAAGCTCCGAATTGATGCTTGGATTTGCCTTTCGCTGGGGAACGGAACATACGGCTGTGTAAAACCTATGGACGGGGTTGCTGTACGACTCCTTGATTCAATTGACGCTTTGTCTCCACGTGAGGAGATTGAGATAGATCAACGATTATTGGCTGGACTCCTCAAACGAAAGTATCATTGGAATAATGCCGAAATTGGCTCACATTTTGAGTTTCGGCGGTTCGGAATGGGGTACTCGAAAGAGTTGTATGACTTTCTAAGTTTCCTACACATCTAGCGTGACGAACTCAGCGAGCGAACCACAGCTTGCGCGGTGGAGTGAGGCATTAGCTGCCATTGCCCGCACTGGTCTTGCATTCACTCAGAACTTGTACGAGCGTGAGCGGTACGAAGAAGTGCTGCATGTGGCAG
>JAURLB010000199.1 GCA_030831445.1 Candidatus Nanopelagicales bacterium
GCAATTTCTAAATCAGCATTAAATGCACGTTTTTCTAAGTCTTCAGCGACCGCGTTAAGCGCGGCATAGATTTCGCGAGGACTTGCAGGTACTACCTCGTCAATGACTGCTTTTTCAATTTTGAAAATTGGCCCCAGCACAACTCCAGGTGAGACGCCAATGCCCGTCAGACTATGCACGTACCAACTTTACTCCGAAAATTGATACCAAAAACCAAGTGAATCTGCACAAATGTTACGAAACTATGTTTCGCCAATCCGTAGTTCTCACAAAGTGCTCTGCGGCTTCAAGTTCGGGACCAAGATACCTATCTGGGCCAACGCCAGGTACAACTTGTCGAAATCTCGCTAGAAGTTTCTGCACAACATTTGAAGGCTTATGAGGTGCACGCAAATCAATCGCGCGACTCGCTGCAGTCAGTTCGACTCCAAAGATGTAATAAGAGTTGTCGATAACTTTTCTGAGTTTGCGAGCAGCATGCCAGCCCATTGAAACATGATCTTCTTGCATCGCAGAGGTCGGTATTGAATCCACACTCGCAGGAACTGAGAGTCGCTTGTTTTCACTCACTAAGCCTGCTTGGGTGTATTGGGCAATCATGAGACCTGAATCCACACCGGCGTCATCTGCCAAAAATGGGGGTAGCCCAAATGAGCGATGATGATCGAGCAATCGATCAGTTCGACGTTCCGCAATCGAACCTAAATCAGTCAATGCAATTGCTAAGAAATCGAGCACATACGCAACGGGCGCTCCATGGAAGTTTCCATTACTTGCAAGAGTACCGTCATCAAGAATCACAGGATTATCAATAATCGAATTCAGTTCTACGCCAGCAACGCTTGCAGCGTGAGCGAGAGTGTCACGAACTGCTCCATGCACTTGCGGTGCACATCGAAGTGAATAGGAATCCTGCACGCGAGTGTCATCAACACTGTGTGATGCCAATATCCCAGAGTCTTTCAAAACAGTAAACATTCTCTTCGCACTTATCTTTTGCCCGGCATGCGGCCGAAGTTCATGGACGACATCACGAAATACTGCACTCGTTCCCATGAGTCCATCTACGCTCATGGCTGCAATGACATCAGCCGCATCACAAAGTTTTTCGATGTCAGCAATTGCCAAGATGAGCATTCCAAGCATGCCATCTGTGCCATTGATGAGTGCTAGGCCTTCTTTTTCAACAAGTTCAAGTGGAGTTATTCCAGCCTCTGCAAGGGCAACTGCACTTGGCACGAGTTCACCATCTTTATTCCAAACCTCTCCTTCACCCATCACCGTGAGTGCACATTGGGCTAGAGGTGCAAGATCACCACTACAGCCAAGGGATCCATATTCTTTAACTGCGGGTGTGATGTGCTCGTTGAGTAGAGCTTGATACGTCGTCAAGATTTCCGCTCTTACTCCAGTTCTTGCAGAAGCCATAGTTTTGAGTCGCAAGAACATCATGGCTCGCACGACTTCCGTTTCAACATAAGCTCCAACACCGGCAGCATGTGAACGGATGAGTGATTTCTGAAGTTGTCCTCGAAGTTCTTTTCCAATGGATTGACTCTCAAGTGCTCCAAATCCAGTTGATACCCCATACACAGCAACATCGGAACTGGCCATGTCATCGATAACACTCCGACTTTGGCGTACTCGCTCAAGCACACTATCTGATATCGACACTGAAGCGTCATACCGCGCTACCTGAACGACATCCTCAAATGTCAATTGTGAATCACCTAATAGAACTTCACTCATTACATTCCCTTATCAAGTACTAACTCTCCGGCTTTGAAAACTTCGGCGATTAAATCTACCCCTGGCCGATAGGCGATATGCGCATGGCTAGGTGCATCAAGAATCAGGAAGTCCGCGCGCTTTCCAAGTGCTATCGCGCCAATGTCTTCGCGCTCAAGTGCCTTTGCTCCCATAAATGTCGCGGCCTTCAGGGCCTCACTTGGTGTCATCCGCATTTCTCTCACTGCTAAGGCAATCGCAAACGACATCGATGATGAATAACTTGAGCCAGGATTGCAATCTGTTGAAAGCGCAACGTTCACACCAGCATCAAGAAGCGCCCGAGCATTCGGATATGCCGAGCGAGTTGAGAATTCTGCAATTGGTAAAAGTGTGACTACAACATCTGATTCAGAAAGTACAGCAATGTCTTCACTGCCCAAGTGTGAACAATGTTCGATTGAAACACAGCCCATCTCAATTCCGAGTTTCACACCATCCCCGGCCTTGAGTTGATTTGCATGTAAGCGCTTCTTGTATCCCATGGTTGTTGCTGCTTTGAGAATTGCACGAGTTTCCTCAATCGTGAACGCTCCTTCATCACAGAACACATCGACCCAAGATGCATACTCGCGAGCCTCAGGTAGTATGTCTTCCATCACCAGTTTGACATACTCGCTTCGCTTATCTTGGTATTCCGTCGGTACTACATGGGCTGCAAGTACAGTGACTTCATCGGTGAGCTTTGATGCAATTTTGAGCGAACGTAGTTCCTCCTTAACACTCAGTCCATAGCCAGACTTCGTTTCAAATGACGTGATGCCATTTCGAAGCATTTCCTGCACACGTTTCTTATAGAGGTCAAACAATTCTTCGTCCGAGGCCGCCCTCGTCGCACGTACGGTTGACATGATTCCACCAGCTTCATAGGGATTTCCTGCCATGCGTGCTTCAAATTCACTCACTCTGTCTCCGGCAAAAATCAGATGCGTATGACTATCGACAAAGCCTGGGATCACTGCCCGTTTCTTACAATCAATTGTTCTTGCAACTGATAAATCAGAGTCTTTACCTATCCAGGCGAAGACACCGTTTTCAACAATGAATGCAGCATCAGTCAGCAATTCGGTTGCGCCAGATTCTCTGACAAGAAAGAGTTCAGAAATACCGCCAACGACGAGTTGACTCATGTCAATCCATCATTGGAATGTGA
>JAURLB010000200.1 GCA_030831445.1 Candidatus Nanopelagicales bacterium
ATCACGGACTTCACATTTGCTTGAGCAAAGACTCTCTCTAGTGCGACAGCTTCAATTGGGTATCGTGACAAAACGTCCTCTAACTTAGAAGCAATTTCGCCGATTCTTTGAATCGTATCTAGGTCTGGTTGCGTTCGAATTACATCGACATAGAGGACGTTACCAGTTCTACCTGGGGTCGCTTCAATCACTGCAACACCACAGCGAGTGAGTCCAGGATCTATGCCGAGTATGACGCTCATTGGGTGCAATCATAGGAAATAGTTGAAGACTTTGGGTCGAAACTCACAGTTGTTGTTCAAAATCAGGAACTAAACCTAGACATTTCTCGGTACTTGCACGGATTGCTCTTCGGATATCAACCACTTTCAGTTTTGTGCCAACATCAAATGTGAGTGTAAAAAAGTGTCTCTCCTTTAACCCTAAGGATGTGATGTTGAATGCACTACCCATACTCGGCACAAGTGGCCAGATGGCCGTCACTTCGTTTCCTGCAATCGCTAATGAGTTCGGGATGTGTGGCAGTGAACTAATTGTGACATCCGAGATTGTCGCAAAACTCGTGAGATCAATCTGTTCGACTTTACTTATTGCTTGAATTGCCATTGGGTAAATACCGATTGAAGATTTCTCACGCCATGTTTGAAATACCTTCCGATAGGTAGTTGCAGTGGCCTCAAAACCCTCGCGTGGAATTACTATTCGAGCAATCAATACTTTGTTAAAAGTGTCCATTTGATCAAAGGAAACTGGAATATTGAGGCGGATAAGTTCGGGAGTTGTCACGTCAAGGATTCCTTCAAGTTCTTTGATGATATGAACCCCAAGCGCCACCGAAACATCGTGCACACTTACTGACAAAGCCTTTGCCTTCGATCGAAGAACTTCTTTCGGTAGCGAAAACTGAATGACATCATCTCTGTAGGCACGTCCCGAAAATTCAGGAAGCGTATGTTGAGGCGAGAGCGCCGCCAATGAGTTAAGCCCCAGCAACGCGGGGGTAACTTGCTGCAGAAGTGAGACTGGATTTGTAATCACGTTCTCAAGAACGTCGCCAAAGTTGTGATTGACATTAGCCTGCGATTGCGTTTTCCTTATTGGAGTTTGGCCACAAAGTCGAGAGATGATCTCCAATGCCCCTCGCCCATCTGCGATTGCGTGATGGAGGAAGGCAAAAAGCAGTGTTTCATTCTCTTTGTAGACAACATAGAGTCTCCACAACGGTAAATCTGAGCGATACCGCGCCATTGAGAATTCACTCGTCGCGGTTCGAAGCGCTAACTGCGCTGGATCCACATGGTTATGCAGGATTTGAACACATTGAGCCACATCAAATTCTTCTAGATGCAAAATCGATGGAAATTTTTCGGCACTGAGCCCCAGCCGCAATACTTCAAGCTCAGCAACCGCTTCGCAAACCAGCTCGAGCAAAGCGCCATGGTCGAGGTGTGATCGAAGTGTTACTTGCGCTCCAACGAGTGGAACTATCCCTTTATCTTCAAAAGCCAATCGCCATGTTAAAAGATCCCATCCGGATAGTTTCACTTTCATTCAAGTTCGGCCATGACCTCGTCAGAAATGTCAAAGTTTGCATACACGTTTTGCACATCATCGCAATCTTCAAGAGCTTCGATGAGTTTGATCACTTTTTTTGCACTCTCTGCATCAAGTTGGACTTGCATGCTTGCAATAAACGGAGTTTCTGCCGACTCATAATCAATGCCTGTTGTTTGTAGTGCTGAACGAACTTCAACTACATCAGAGGGTTGGCACAGAATGACAAAATTTTCTCCCACCACATTCACTTCTTCAATCCCCGCATCTAGTGCTGCATTGAGAATTGCATCTTCCGTGGAATCCGTTGTCGATACCAGGATGACACCACGGCGTTCAAACATATAGGCAACTGAACCTGCATCAGCCATGTTGCCACCATTTTTACCCATGGCAGTTCTCACTTCACCAGCGGCTCGATTTCGATTATCAGTGAGGCACTCGATTAACACCGCTACACCGCCTGGGGCATACCCTTCATACATCTGTACCTGCCAATCGGCTCCACCCGCTTCTGCGCCTGAACCTCGCTTGACTGCACGCTCGATATTGTCATTTGGCACAGACGCCTTACGCGCTTTCTGAATTGCATCGTAAAGTGTGGGGTTTCCAGTGGGATCTGCGCCACCTGTTCGTGCAGCAACTTCAATGGCTTTAATAAGTTTTGCAAAGAGTTTGCCTCGCCTCGAGTCAATGATTGCTTTTTTGTGTTTTGTGGTTGCCCATTTGGAATGCCCCGACACTATGTGCTCCTCGCTTGTCGAATTACATTGAGAAAGTATGAATGAACTTGCATTTCGCCCGAAATTTCAGGATGAAAAGACGTAGCAATGACATTACCCTGCTGAACCGCTACAGCTCTCTTTTGATCTGAATCCGTTGGAATCGTGGCAAGAACTTGGACCTTGTCTCCGACTTTTTCAACCCAAGGCGCTCGGATAAAGGTAGCGTGCAGACGCTCCGAAGAGAAGCCATGTTCTTGAATGTCACATTCAAAACTGTCCACTTGACGTCCAAATGCATTTCTTCGAACAGAAATATCGAGTCCCCCAAAACTTGTTTGACCAGATTTGGGGTCGAGAATGTCATCCGCCAACATAATCATCCCAGCACACGTACCCAAGACAGGCATTCCTGCACGTATGGAATTGCGTATTGCCGTGTCAATTCCAAACATAGTTGCCAATTTCGAGATAGCTGTGGATTCGCCGCCAGGAATGACAAGACCATCTAACCCCTGCAAATCACCTTCGGTGCGCACTTCACGCGCTTCAACATCCTGAAAACTATTGAGTGTGTTTATGTGTTCGCGAAAGTCACCTTGAAGTGCGAGCACTCCAATTTGAAGAACCATTACCAACCACGCTCAGCCAATCGGTGTGCTACTGGTATGTCACTTACATTGATACCCACCATTGCTTGCCCTAATCCTCGTGAAACTTCAGCAAGTTTTGCTGGATTGCTGTACGCAGTAGTCGCTTGAACTATTGCCTTCGCGCGTGCTGCAGATTCTTGATCTGTTGCAGGTTGACCCGGCGCATGATTGAAGATTCCGGATCCAACAAAGACACCATCAGCACCAAGTTGCATCATCATTGCTGCGTCCGCAGGCGTGGCAATACCGCCCGCGGTGAAAAGTACGACTGGTAGTTTGCCTGTTTCTGCAATTTCTTTTACCAATTCATATGGTGCTTGTAATTCTTTAGCCGCAACGTACAACTCATCATCGCGCATTGAAACGAGCCTGCGGATTTCAGCACCAATCTTTCGCATATGTGTTGTTGCGTTCGAGACATCACCAGTACCCGCCTCACCCTTCGAGCGAATCATGGCGGCACCTTCATTTATCCGGCGAAGTGCTTCACCTAGATTTGTAGATCCACATACGAAAGGGACTGTGAATTGCCACTTATCAATGTGGTTCTCGTAATCTGCGGGGGTCAAAACTTCTGATTCATCAATATAGTCGACGCCGATTTCCTGCAAAATCTGTGCCTCAACAAAATGTCCAATACGTGCCTTCGCCATAACGGGGATTGACACTGAACTAATGATCTTTTCGATCATGTCAGGTGACGACATTCTCGCGACTCCACCTGTCGCTCGGATGTCGGCAGGAACACGCTCGAGAGCCATAACCGCCACAGCCCCTGCGTCTTCGGCAATCTTCGCTTGGGTGTCTGTCACCACATCCATGATGACACCGCCCTTAAGCATTTCTGCCATACCGCGCTTCACACGCGAAGTACCGGTTACTTTTGCATTCTCTGCTGACATAGTCGCCTCCGAGCCCAATTCTACGAGGAAGGTGAAGGACTCGGCGATTTCACCCATTTGAACTTCATTTCATCCCGTTCGCTGAGTAACAACCACCAGACATTGCCCTTTGGCACCTTAATTTCGTCACCTGCGGCAGTGAACCATCGCGGCAAGTCTTGAATCGTTGGTCGCTTCCAGGTTGCTTCTATCGCTTGCCCATTGATCAAAACCCAACCTTTTCCCTCGCCATAGGTTTTGAGATACGGTGTCGCGCCACCTGAATCGAGATACCAAGTTTCGAGTGTTGTTGTTTTCATGACAAAAACCGTTGTTGCTCGCGCCCGCTCAATGCCTACATCGCTGACGCTCTCTGTCGACTTTCCATCTGCACTTACCAACCATGACTTGGTTTTTAAGTCCCACGAAAACGATTTGTCTGAAGCGGGCCAGTCAGCTGTGGCAGAAATGAGATCTCGACCAGACATCCCCTCTTCCGCATCATCGAGAAATCCCCATGAAACTCCGGGCCTCAACAGTGCCTTGGAAACGTTCTTGATTCGAGAAATAATCTCTTCGTAATTACCCATGAGGTTATGAGGGGCATATCTATCACTTGCCCGTGAATAACCAAGCGCTCCTTGTGGTGCGCCGACAAGTTGAAGTGTAGAACGCCACAGATAGGGGCTCGTTCTTCTCGAAGCTCCTGAATATGCAAATCCTGGTTCTCCAAATGCTGCAGCAATATCAACGTCAGTGATGCGTGCGGATCGAATCGGTCCCAGCGTTGTGGGTTGAAGAGATTGATACACAGCAAAAAGTCTTGTAAGCCCACCTTCAACCGGTTCAACAACAATGACATCCGCTAGATTCAATGCCCACTGAGGGCGGGCTGCAGAAACATCATCAATCTTGACCGTTAAAACAGGCACTGTCTCATCTGCACACAAACCAGTTAATGGCGAAGTCCAACACGGAGTCTCGGTAGGTGTGGCTGAGGTTTCTGTCTGAGAAGGTGATTGCGTCGTGCAAGCAATGACAAATCCGCACACAAGCGTAATTAACAGTAAACGTTTCATCACAGCAATATTCTAGTTACTGTCCAAAAATAATTTTTGCGAGTTCACCGGGAATTGTGTCATCCATATCTATGGGTTCAGGTTTCATCGTATTACCTGCTAAACGAAAAACTCGGACCAGCCATCTCTTGTGTAAAAGTATTGCTGCGCCAACAGCATCATTATGAAACCTGCGTGCTAATTCGATTCGATAGCAACATTGGGCCAATTCTTGAAGAATGGAAAATGTACCAGTAGATTGCGGTTGATACTCATAAGCGAAAATCTCGCGTAAATCACCTGATACTTGGCTTTCGGCCACTAAGTACTGACTCAGTGGCGCATCTGATTGTTGATTGGCGAATTCAACTGCCTGAGAGATTTTTGTTGCATCCTGTGGCCGGAAGAATTCCTCTTCAAGGAGACGAGAAATCAAACTTTCACGCTGGATCAGCTGCCAGCGCAATGAAATCAACAAGTCGTCCCGCCGAATGTGGATTTGATGTAGTCTTCCAGCTAAATTACTTGCAAGCCAAGCCACAAGTAGCGCAAATCCCACGCTGAGCACAATCCAGGTCATTGTTCGCGCCTCTTACTAAATCGTCCCATAACTTGCCCTCGCAAGTTTTCAACGACTGGAAGTTGATTGAAAGTCACTGTTTCATAGACAGCGATAATTCGTTGTGCAACAAATTTCCAATCGAACTCTTTGACATATTCACTTGCATATACTGTTCGTTTCTGGGTTTCAGGCTCGCTCTCAAGCATTTCAATGAGTCTCCGGGCAAGATCTTCAGAACTTTCGTTCTCAAACAAGAGACCAGCCTGACCAAAATTGAGCACGCGCTCAAATGCCGGAATATTGCTTGCTATTACGGCAACATTGGAAGCCATTGCTTCAAGAAGTACGATGCCAAAACTCTCACCGCCCGTGTTGGGCGCAACATACGCTGTAGCACGGCTCAACAACAGAGCTTTTTCGTGATCACTTACGCGACCATGAAATCTGACCCGTCCACGAAACTGCTGTTCGATCATTTCAATGACATTTGATTCTTCTCCTGGCCCCGCCACATCAATCTGAAGCGTGGGGAATTGAGACGCAATACGATTAAATGCCTCTGCAAGCACTGCGAAACCCTTGCGCTCCTCCTCGAACCTTCCCAAAAAAACGATTCGCATTTCCTTTTTTTCTGCAGTTCGAGCAATTTCTGCAAAGAAGTCCACGTCGATACCATTTGGAATGAGCACAGCGTCTCCCCCGACATGCTCAACAACAGTTTTGCGAGCAGCTTCGCTGACAGCAATACGACCATAAACTTTCTCTAATACTGTTTGAGCTAGCCCATAGCCTGCCTGCAAAATGCGAGAGCGATCCATTGAAGAATGAAAAGTTCCAACAAGTGGACCTGTTGCAGCCCAACACGTTAATGATGAAAGGCTCGGAGACAGCGGTTCATGCACATGGACAACATCAAAGTTATTGGTTTGCAACCACTTTCTCACTTTTTTCGTTGCTCGTAATCCAAAAGAAACCCGCGCCACAGAACCGTTGTATGTGAGAGAAAATGGGTCACCACCACTTGTGACCCAACTCTCCAGTGAACTTTCGTCTGACGCTGGCGATAAAACATTTACTGCGTGCCCGAGTTCTTGTAATCGCAGAGCCAAGTCTCGGATGTGGATTTGTACACCGCCCGGCACACTCCAGTCATAGGGGCAGACAATTCCAATTCTCATCTCCCACCCCATTTTTTGGGGTGATCGGGCCAAACCTGCTGAAACATGTGCCAATTTTCTGGGTGAGCTGAAATGATCTCTTCAAACGCGTCAGCAACTTCTTGCATCACAGCCTCAGCACTTTTTGTAGCACTTGTGATTGGTGCCAGTAATTTCATCTTCGTCATATCTCCCTCAAACCAGACTGCTCCTGGAATGATGTCAACACCACTGGTTTGAGAAATTGCATACGGCCCGACCGGTAGTCTGCATGGAAAACCAAACATCGTCACAGAGATCCCTCGAAGAGACAATGTTCGGTCTGCAACTAAACCCACAACGTTGTTTTTTGCAAGTTCGACTGACAAAAGTTCAACAGTTGATTCGCTTGAAGTATGGGGATAAATCCTGAGATTGAACTGCTTTCTTGCGTCGACAAACATGTCAAAGAGTTCTACTGGTTCGAGTTTCTCTGCCACCGTCACAACGTTTTCATAAGAAATTCCAAGCCATGCACCTGCCATATCCCAATTACCCGAATGTGTAGCGACAATAAGTGCGCCCTTGCCCTGACCTAGGTATCTATCTAATACATTTCTGTTTTCCGTAGATGCATGTTTCAGTACATAATTCTTGTCTCTCGAATTCATCGCGAATAACTGTTGCCAGTATTTGAAGTACGAGTGAATCGCTTTCCATGTTAAACCTAGCGACGTTGCACTCCAGTAACTTGAATTGCTCACTCTAGACATATTGAATTGCAATCGCTTCACGCCTGGAGTTCGAAGCAGAAAACCAAAACTGGCTAGCAGCCAATACATCGCTCGCTGGATAGAAATTGGCATGAACTTAGGCAAAGCCCAAGCGCATCTGAACAACAAAAGAGTTAGACGGTTTTGGAAGCTCACACTGCGTCTCTTCGGTATACATGCACAAGTCTTTGTAACACCGTCAAGGTATTGAGAACCAACAACAACGCCATGCCATACCAAATAGCATCCACCACACCGAAAGCAGCAAGAAGTGTGATAATTCCTAGCACCAGAAGTCGTTCAGTGCGCTCCATGAGACCAACCTTGCAATCAATACCAACAGACTCAGCTTTTGCTCGAATATAAGGAATGAGAAAACCTGTAGCAAGCACGCCCATTGCAAGCAGTGCAGTTGAATCTTGGCCAGCATAGATTGCCCATGCAATGTATGCGCCAACTATCGTGGCGTCTGTAAAGCGATCAACAACACTATCTAGAAATCCACCGAATTTGGAAGTGGATTGCGTTAGTCGCGCCATCGTTCCATCAAGTGCATCACCAAACACCAGTGGGAGCGAAAAGAGTAACGCCCAACCAAATCGTGAGAATGGAATCGTGCAGATAATGATCAGAACTAATGACAACCCAGTTATGAGAGTGACGCTATTGGCACTCAATCCAATTTTGAGAAGGAATTTGGCAATCGGGACAAATCCACGGTTTGCGATTGCCCGAGTTTGTTGATTATCAAGCATCATGCCACGCTGCTGAAAGAAGAAGCCTTGAATCCTCTAATAGTTCTGGCATGACTTTTGTTTTTGCGATGACCGGCATGAAATTTGAATCACCTTGCCAACGAGGAACAATGTGCTGATGTAAATGTCCAGCGATTCCGGCACCCGCAATAAACCCCTGGTTCATGC
>JAURLB010000201.1 GCA_030831445.1 Candidatus Nanopelagicales bacterium
AAATTGCTCGGAAATCGCCCTCTTTAGGGTATTTTTCAGCCTAGCGTGCTTCCCCCACCGCGCTCAGAGTGAAAGGGCTTTGCGATGCCAAACGCTTTACGCCGTCTCGGCGAGTACCTTGGATTGACTGAAGTTGAAGAAGTAGTTGAGACGCCAATTGAGGACGCTCAACCTCAACGCACCTATCGACGCGGCAATCTCACGCCGGTTACTGAAACTTTTGAAGCCCCAAAACCAGAGCCGGATGCTCGAATCATCACTATACACCCACGATCTTTCAATGATGCTCGTCAAATTGGCGAAGAATTTCGCAAAGGCCATGCAATCATTATGAACGTAAGCGAGATTGATGAAGTGAATAAGCGTCGACTCGTGGACTACGCCTCAGGCTTGGTACATGGGCTCGAAGGAAAGATTGAGAAGATCTCAAACGCTGTATTTATCATCAGCCCGAAGAATGTTGATGTCCAAGATGATGCGCGAGCAGCATTGCGTCATGATGGATTCTTCAATCAAAGTTGATGCAAGTAGGAACCCATCTCGCTGTAGCACTATCTCTCTACGTATATGTGCTGATAGTCCGAATTATTTTGGACTATGTCATGATGTTTTCTCCATCTTGGAGACCTCAAGGATTAGTTCTCGTTCTGGTGGACACTGTATTTCGAATTACTGATCCACCGCTCAATCTTTTGCGTAGATTTATCCCGCCACTGCGACTCGGGTCAATTTCGCTGGATTTGTCTTTCTTAGTTTTGATAATTGTGATTCAGCTACTCATACCATTCGTGGCACAACTTTAAGGTTGGACTTCAAGCGAAGCAGTGAGTGAAAGTTCTTCAGAAACCACCCGATACGCTAATTGCACATTCGAATTCGTGAATTTAACCGCAAGTATCTCAGCGGCAATCCATTCAGCGTGTTTTTCAATTGCAGCAAGCGTGTCCTGGTCTTGGGTCTCCCAATGAACAACGATTCGATTGCTTACTTCAAAACCAGAGGTTTTTCTCGCCTCTTGAAGTAAGCGTACGATCTCACGGGCAAGACCTTCATGAATGAGATCATTACTCAGCGTCAAGTCGAGCGCTACTGAAAGTCCTTCCGCTGACGCAACCGCCCACCCTGACTTTGGTAATTCCGTGATGATGACATCATCTTTCGTAATGAGAATTTCTCCAAGAGTTTCGTCATGCATGGTAAAGGAATTATTCGACTGGAATTCGCCGCGAATGTATTCGGGGTCGAGTGAATTCAACACGTTCGCAACATTTTGAGTATTGCTGCCATATCTTTTGCCTAGATTACGAAAGTTTGCTTTTATGGCGACCGACGTGAGTTCGCCTTCGGCATCTGCTAACCCTTCAACACTCTTCACATTGAGTTCATCTGCCACGTGCTGCTGAAGTTCATGGGGAATGCTTGACCACTGACTCGCTCCGATAAGTGCTCGAGATAGTGGCTGGCGCGTTTTTACTTTTGATTCAGCGCGAGCAGCTCTTCCCAACTCTACAAGTTCAATAACAACGCGCATTTGCTCAGATAAAGTCGTGTTGAGATCAAATTCATCAACACGTGGCCAGGTTGCTAAATGAACCGAAGTGATAGAAGGGTTACTCTCAAGAAACATGTCTTGCCATACCCGTTCGGCAATGAATGGAGTAAAAGGCGCAAGTACGAGGGTGAGGGTCTGAAGTGATTCATGAAGCGTTTCAAGTGCTGCCTGATTGCCTTCCCAGAAGCGCCGACGATTTCGACGGACGTACCAGTTTGAGAGAGAATCAATAAATTGCGAAATCAATTTTCCGGCTTTTTGAGTGTCAAAAACTGATAGAGCAGCATCAACATCACGAGCCAAGAGATTACTTTCATTCAAAAGCCACTGATCGATAAGTGGACGACTTTGGACAGATGTTGCATTCTCAGAAACGTAGACGAACTTACTTTCACGAGCATAAAGGGATTGGAAAGATACAGTTGACCAATATGTCAGGAGAACTTTGCGAACAACTTCAGCAATATTCGTATGACCAACGCGACGAGCCTGCCAAGGGGAACCGCTTGCCAACATATACCAGCGCAGCGCATCTGCCCCATGTTCATCCATCAAGCCAACTGGTTCAAGAACATTACCCAGATGCTTAGACATCTTCCGACCTTGTTCATCCAGAATATGGCCTAAACAGACCACGTTTTCATACGAAGATTTGTCAAAAACTAACGTTCCAATTGCCATGAGCGTGTAAAACCAACCGCGCGTTTGATCAATTGCCTCGCAAATGAAATCCGCTGGGTATTCATCTTGAATTGTCACCGACGTGTTGTTTGGGTAGCCCCATTGGGCAAATGGCATCGCTCCACTGTCGTACCAACAATCAATGACTTCAGGAACGCGAATTGTACTTTCGTTACATTCAGGACACGGGAATGTGATGTCATCCACATATGGGCGATGTGGATCTAATGCTGATAATTCGATGTTTGCTCGTTCACTTAGTTCGGCAATTGAACCAATACAGGTGAGATGTGAATTTTCACACCGCCAGATAGGCAGTGGCGTTCCCCAATAGCGATTTCGAGACAGCGCCCAATCAACATTGTTATGCAGCCAATCGCCGAAACGACCCCATTGAATAGTTGGTGGATACCAATTGGTTGATTCGTTTTCGCGCAATAACGCGTCCTTGATGGCAGTAGTTTTGATGTACCAAGAAGGTTGTGCATAATAAATCAAAGCAGTGTGGCAGCGCCAGCAATGCGGATAGGAGTGAAGGAAAGGTTCATGTTTGAATAATGCGCCAGACTTCTTCAATTCCTTCACGATGACTTTGTCCGCGTCTTTGAAAAAGAGTCCTCCAACTACAGGAACGTCCGGTAGAAACGTTCCATCATTCAAAATTGGGTTCACGACTGGCAATCCATATTGCTTACAGAGCAGTAAGTCTTCCGCTCCAAAGGCTGGAGCCTCATGAACAATGCCGGTACCTTCATCAGTTGTCACAAAATTTGCGAGCAGTATTGTGTGCAGTGCGGATGCAGTATCGGGAAACTCAACATACTCAAATGGTCGCTTGTACTTAGTACCTTCAAGATCTTTGCCTAGAATGATCGATTTCACAGTAATATCTTCGCCAAAGAGCTTTTCCACTAAATCTTTGGCGACGAGAAAGTGTTGAGTGCCATCCGTGCTAACAATTGCATATTCAATCTCTGGATGAACCGCCGCTGCAGTGTTACTTATGAGAGTCCACGGTGTGGTCGTCCAAATCACCAGCGATAAATTTGGATATTGCTCTGCGAGTGGGCCAACAACATCAAAATTCACATACACAGAGTCGTCTGTAACTTCTTCGTACCCTTGTGCAAGCTCATGATCCGAAAGGCCAGTGCCACAGCGGGGACAATAGGGCGATACGCGATGATCTTGAACAAGCAGACCTTTATCAAAAATGACTTTGAGACTCCACCACACACTTTCTATGTATTCAGGATTCATTGTCCAATAGGCATCATCAAAATCAACCCAGTACGCCATTCGTTTGGTCATCTGAGTAAATTCATCAACATGGCGGAGGACGGACTCTCGACATTTTTCATTGAATGCGGCAACGCCGAAATTCTCGATGTCTCCCTTACCGGAGAAACCTAATTCTTTTTCAACCGCTATTTCGACAGGTAAGCCGTGACAATCCCAGCCCGCTTTTCGCGGAACATGGAATCCCTTCATTGTTTTATATCGTGGAAATACGTCTTTGAATACTCGAGCTTCCACGTGATGTGTGCCTGGTGTGCCATTCGCTGTCGGTGGGCCTTCGTAAAACACCCAACGAGGCTTATCTCTAGTTGCGGCAAGTGATTTTTCGAAAGTCTTTTCAGCTTCCCACAGTGCCAAAATCTCGTGCTCCATGGCAACGAGATCAATGCGCGGTGGTACGTTCCTATACATCACAGACTCCGAATTTCAGAAGGGCAAAGGATACTCGCCGCTACAAACGGCCTGCTTCACGTACAGCCTGGAGAAATGACTTCAGTTCGGGTGTTTGAGGATCATCAAGTATTTGCTCTGCCTTGCCAAGTTCGAGTAGTCGTCCCTGATGTAAAAAACCAACCTGGTCAGCAACGCGACGCGCAAAACCCATTTCATGGGTAGCAACAACCATTGTCATACCCTCGCCTCGTAATTCTGCAACAAGTTGTAGCACCTCAGCTACCAGCACCGGGTCGAGTGCGCTCGTAACTTCATCAAGCAGCAAGACTTCAGGCGAGGTTGCAATTGCTCGTAGGATTGCAACTCGTTGCTGTTGACCCCCCGAGAGTCGATCTGGATATTCGTGCGCCTTCACCTCAAGCCCAAAGCGAGAGAGCAATTGCAGTGCTTGCTGTTTTGAGGTCTCAGCCGAATTATGGTGAACAATCTTTGGGGCAAGAGTGATGTTGTCCAACACGCTCAGATGAGGAAATAAATTGAAGTTTTGAAAGACAATTCCCATTCGCTTTCTCGCCGAATCCTGGTCGAAATTAATTGCGGTGATTTCAGACTCGGATAACCATATTTCGCCGTCATCTATCGTTTCAAGTAAGTTGATGCATCGCAGCAAGGTTGATTTGCCAGAACCACTTGCGCCGATGAGAACAGTAACTGAATGTTCTTTCACTTCAAGGTTAATGTCTTGCAAAACTACATCTGCGCCAAACGATTTCCTAACACTGCGCACATCAAGAACTGACTTCATAAACCACCACCAATGGCACGACGCTTTTCAATTCGTTGCGCTAGGTAATCGGTAATCCGAGTGAGTGGAATTGTTAAAAGCACGAATACGACTCCTGCTACAAGGTAGGGAGTGAAGTTGAAATCTCTGGCAGTGAGAATTTGGGCCGCTTTAATGGCATCAATTGCACCCAGGACTGAAATTAATCCAGAGTCCTTTTGCAGAGACACCAAATCGTTGAGCAACGGGGGAGTAACTCGTCGAATCGCCTGGGGCATTACGACATATCGAAGGGTTTGAAACTGGGTCAACCCCAATGCTCGTGCCGCCATGCGTTGTGTTGGATGAACGCTTTCAATTCCGGCTCGGAGGACTTCGGCGACATATGCACTATAGGTAAAAACAAGGGCAAGCCCACCGAGAAAAACAACGGAATTGGGAATTCCTTCAAGTCGAAGCCCTGGCACTCCAAGGCCCAATAAGAGAATCACGAGCAAGAGTGGAAGCCCACGAAATATGTCGGTATAGCCAGCGGCAAGTGCTCGCACTGGAAACAGGATTGGAGATTTCGAAGTTCGAGCAAGCGCTAGAAGTGTCCCAAGAATCATAATGACAACAGCACTGATCGCCATGACACGAATATTGAGCCATAGTCCTTGTAATACGAAGGGGATACTCTCTTTGGCGATCGTGAGGTCAAAGAATGATGCTTGTACTCGTGGCCATCCTGGAGCATTCGTAATGGCAAAAATCAAAATAAATGAAAAAACAAGTGTTGAAAGTGCAGCCAAATACGCAGAACGACGAGTGGCTCGCCTACGTTCTTGTTCCCGAGCTTTTCGCTTTTGGGATGGAACGTAAGGCGAGCCACTTTCAGTCGTCATGTAGTCGAAGAACTACTCTCGAATAAATGGCGCGTTAGTAACGTCTGCCAACCATTGCTGTGCTAAGTCGTCAAGCGATCCAGCGTCCCAGAGCGCATCAACTGCACCAGAAACGCAGGTTGAGAGTGCACTGTCTTTGTCGAGAACGAGTCCAAACTGTTCGCCATCACCATCGGTAGGGAATTGACCAACAATGACACCATTGTCCAGCTGAACAGCAGTCATGAAGAAAGCTGTTGGAAGGTCAACGACGAGACCATCAATCTGCTCGTTGTTGAGCGATTTCACTGCAACATCATTGTCGTTGAACGCAGCAACCTCTTGTGTTGGTTGAATCACGTCAACAATAGTGTTGTATGAGGTAGTTCCAACCTGAGCACCAAGCTTTGCATCTTTGAGTTCTGCAAGTGATGTAGCACCATCAATTGGTGATCCTGCGTAGGTGATGAGTGCCTGATTCACGTTGTAATAGCCAGTTGAAAAGTCAACCGCATTCTTTCGTTCATCAGTGATTGAAACCTGGTTAATTGCGAAATCAAAGTCTTTCGCTCCCGGCGCAATGATGCTGTTGAATGGGGAAACTACCCAAACAACGTCACTCGCTGCAAAACCGAGTTGTTCAGCGACCGCATACGCAACTGCTGATTCAAAGCCTTCACCATTGCTTGGGTCATCATCTACGAACCATGGAGAGTAAGCAGGTGAATCAGTTCCAATGGTGATCTTGCCAGCAGTTTTCACTGCAAGATTTTCTACAGCACATGACGTGTCACTTGGTGACGGTGACGCATTTTCATCTGCTGGTGCGCAGGCGGTGAGCGCTAAAGTAAGTAGTGCCAAACTCGCCAAAATATTCCGAGCCTTCATCTCGAACCTTTCTGCCTTGTGGAGGGCAGAGACTAAATGAACCCCGCTTGCGCTTCAGCGTGAAGCTACCTAAGCCCATTTGGTGAGCGCGTTGTTGCAAAGTCTCTGCAAGAGCAACCAAAGGCTAAGGCATAACGAGGGCTTGTGGAAAGGTCCTATGGAATATTGCCCAAATCCTGTTTTGCGCCTACCCTTCGCCCGCATATCGGAGGTGGGACATGGCCGCAAAAAAGCCAGTGAAAAAGATTGCCAGTAAGCCTAAGAAGGTCGTTAAGAAGGCTGTCGCGAAGAAGCCGACGACAAAGGTTACCAAGAAGGCTGTTGCAAAGAAGCCCGCCAAGAAGGTCGTTAAGAAGGCTGTTGCAAAGAAGCCAGCGAAGAAGGTCGTTAAGAAGGCTGTTGCAAAGAAGCCAGCGAAGAAGGTCGTTAAGAAGGCTGTTGCAAAGAAGCCAGCGAAGAAAGTAGCGCAAAAAGTTGCATCTAAACCTAGTGTGAAGAAAGCCGCTTCAAAACCGGATGCAAAAAAAGTACCGCCGACGAAGACAACTGCAACTAAGGAAAAACCGAAAGACGCTAAACCAAGCTTGTTGGCCGATGATCCCGCTGAAAAGCCACCGGTAAAGCGTGGTCGCAAATACATTTACGCACCTGATGAGATTCCTGAACCTGTTCCACTTGATCACCAAGGTGCAATCGAATTTTCGCAGGCAATAGCGCAACCAGATAGTAAGCCGAAAGAAAAGCAACGTGTACAGGATGACGATTCCATGTGGACAGGTGCAGAACTTAAGGCAATGCGTAAAGTTTTCGAGGCCGATCTCATTGAGCGTCGCGAAGACCTCGAGTTAGCACAAAGTGTCTTAACGGAACTGATCGAAAACACCGACGATGGCGCGGGAGCAGAGACTGCGGACACTGGCAACATGACTCTCGAGCGTGAAATGCAAATTTCTAAAGTTGAACTAGCACAAGTAAAAGTAGAAGAAACACAGCAAGCGTTACTACGCCTCGATAGTAAGGTCTTTGGGCTGTGCGAAGAGTGCGGCAAACCAATCGGAAAACTTCGCCTGCAAGAAGCGAATCCGTACGCAACTATGTGTATTCGATGCAAAGAGGCAGCAGACAAAGCGGCAATGTAATCTCAGGATGTGAAGACCCGATTTCTCCTCATTCTGATTGCGCTTCCGCTCATATTGATAGACCGATTGACAAAGGTTTGGGCTGAATCAAATTTGCAACTAGGTCAGCCAGAAGAGGTTGTCGGAACGCTTCTGCAATTCAATCTCGTGTACAACCCAGGCGCTGCATTTAGCATTCTCACTGACGCCACCTGGGTCTTCACAATATTTGCGCTCTGTTTTTCGACTTTCATTCTGTTGTTTGCGCAAAGAATTACAACACTGCCCTGGAAAATCGCGGCTGGACTGGGATTAGGCGGTGCGGTAGGAAACTTGATTGATCGGATTGTCAATGGTCCAGCAATTGGTCAGGGACCTGTGATTGATTTCATCATGGTGCCATATTGGCCAATCTTTAATATTGCGGACGCTTCCATGAGCATTGCAGTTGTCATCATCGTTATTGCATCACTTCGTGGTGTGGACTACAAGTAAGCAAATGACGAGACATAATTTCGCAATTCCAGATGGAGTTTCAGGTCAACGAGCAGACGTTGTAATTGCTGGCGTCCTTGGAGTGAGTCGAACAAAAATTCAAGATGCATTGGACGAAGGGCTCATTAAAGTCAATGGTAAGCCTGCTCAGTCGAACACGAGGGTGTATTCCCAAGACTGGGTTGTAGCCGACTTTGACGAAGCGGATCGCGTGGCGCAAATAGTTGCAACGCGAGTAGACAATTTCTCCATCATCTATGAAGACAACGACATCATTCTTGTTGACAAACCAGCAGGAATTGCCTCGCATCCGTCTCTTGGATGGCAAGGCGCAGACGTCTTAGGTGCGCTTCTTGATCGGGGAGTTCGAATCTCAACAAGTGGTGCAGAAGAACGACAGGGCATCGTTCAACGACTTGATGTTGGCACTTCGGGTTGCATGGTGCTGGCGAAGAGCGAAACTGCCTATTCGCATTTGAAAGATCAATTCCGCCAAAGATCGGTTTCGAAGACATACCACGCACTCATTCAAGGGCGACTAGATCCAACCGATGGCACAATTGATGCGCCGATTGCGCGGCATCCGCAGCACGACTACAAATTTGCGGTGATGGCAGGTGGTCGAGATGCCATCACTCACTACACAACGTTGGAAGCCATGGCATTCGGCTCATTGGTGGAGGTGGAGTTGGAGACTGGCCGGACACATCAAATTCGTGTGCACTTTGCCGCGCTCAACCATCCGTGCGTTGGAGACGATATGTATGGTGCAGACCCAACGTTGAGTGAGAAACTAGGGCTGGCTCATCAGTGGTTACATGCGCTACGTTTAGAAATAACACATCCAACGACTGGTGAAAGGCTCTCATTTGATTCACCATATCCTGCAGTGTTGAGTGACGCTCTTGAAAAACTAAGAAATCTCTAACTTCTACTTTAGAATCGAGCAATGATGGTTTCCAGTTCTGGCACGTTTCGATTAGGTAGTGATGTAAACACCTTAGAGTTTTTTCGTCTTGGGTTTGGTGCGATGCGCATCACCGGACCCGGTATTTGGGGCTATCCGAGCGATGTTGATTCTGCAAAGGCAGTACTGCGAAGAGCTGTTGCAAATGGTGTGAACTTTATTGATACAGCGGATTCCTATGGGCCTGAGGTTTCCGAAGTGCTCATTGCAGAGACACTGCGCCCTTATCGAGATGTAGTTATTGCGACAAAAGGTGGATTGACTCGTCAAGGTCCTGGTCAATGGGCTGCGTGTGGTCACCCCGCATATCTAAAGCAATGCATTGAAATGTCCTTACGTCGACTAAAAGTTGAATCCATAGCGCTGTATCAATTACATCGTATCGACGATGGATTTCCACTTGCAGACCAAATTGGTGTTCTAAAGGAAGCCCAAGATGCTGGCAAGATTCAGCACATTGGACTTTCCGAAGCCAGTGTGGAACAAATCGAAGAAGTTTCAACAATTGTTACTGTGGCCACAGTCCAAAATTTGTATAACATCGCCACGCGAGGATCAGAAGAGGTTCTTAGGTTTTGCGAAGCTCGAGGTATCGGCTTTATTCCTTGGTTTCCACTTGGTGGTGCAGACGTGGAAGCTCTCAATAGCCGGTTGCAGGACCTCAGTGAGGAAAGTGGGCACACAGGGGCTCAATTAGCCTTAGCCTGGCTCTTAGCCAAGTCCGAAGTCATGCTCCCAATTCCTGGTACGGCGTCCGTGATTCACCTCGACGAGAATTGCCAAGCAGGGCAAATTACGCTCACGCCAGAACTTTTCGGCGAACTCGACGCTTTGGCGTAGCGAATTTGTCAGGTTTCAGGTGGAATATTCCTCCTGAAGAAGACGTTGAACGACTTGTAAGGAGAAAACATGTCCAACCCAGTTCTGAATCGAGCACTGAACAACATTGAATATACGCCGTCGGGTGTTGAAGTTCCACAGATCGCTACTAGAAAAATGACGGTTGAAGGAACAATGAATCGCACAATGACGCTGTTTGTCGTCTTTCTAGTTGCGGCTCTCGTCACCTGGCAACTTCAACTTATTGATTTTATTTTCCCTGCCATGATTGTTGGTCTTGGACTTGCTCTTTGGGCCACTTTCAGCAAGAAGGTTCGAGTTGGAGTCTTGCTTGCCTACGCTCTAGTTCAAGGTGTGTTTGTTGGCGGTATCTCACTTATTTTTGAAACCGTCTACGAGGGAATCGTGATGACGGCACTGAGTGCGACTCTCATCACCGCTGGCATTATGTTTGTTGCATATCGTCAACGCTGGATTCGCGTGACAAGCAAATTCCGCCAAATTGTAACGTTTGCACTTTTGGGATACATGGGTTTTGCAATCGTGAATCTCCTTGTCGCAGTTTTCACTGGTAACTCGGCATACAGTTCGTCCATAGGATGGCTCATTGCTCTTGCGGGTGTTGGTTTGGCGTCAGTGACATTGGTTCTCGATTTTGCGGATATTGAGCAAGCCGCACAAGCGGGAGTCGATGCCGACTTCGAGTGGCGACTTGCATTCGGTCTCATGGTAACTCTGATTTGGATGTATATCGAAATCTTGCGTTTGCTTGCAATATTGCGCGGCAACGACTAGCCCTACTGAATCTGGGTGGACACATCTTGTCTCCACCCAGATTTCAACTTCTTCCCCAGTCAAACTTGTAGTGTGTCCTCCTGATTTGAAGGGATTGTGTGCGTGTCAAAAAACTTTGTACACCTACATAATCACACCGAATATTCAATTCTTGATGGACTTTCAAACGTCAAACAGTTGACTGCGGCTGCAGCCGAACTGGGAATGCCTGCGATAGCCATCACTGATCACGGAAATCTCTTCGGCGCCTTTGAGTTTTACAAATCTGCCAAAGAAGCAGGAATCAAACCCATCATTGGAATGGAAGGGTATTACCTTCCAGTTGGAAGTCGATTTACAAAAACACCCTTTGAATTTGACGCTCAGGTGAGTGAGAATTCAGATGAGGGTGCCTCCTTGAGTGTTGGTAAATTGAATTACACCCATATGACTATGTGGGCGGAAACCACAGAAGGGATGCATAATCTTTTCAAAATTTCTTCGCTTGCTTCTATCGAAGGGCAGTATGGAAAGTGGCCGCGTTTTGATCGTGAGCTTCTGGAGAAGTACGGCAAAGGAATCATTGCAACAACTGGTTGCCCATCGGGAGAAGTTCAGAAATGGCTTCTCGCTGGAAACTACCAGAGAGCTCTTGAGGCAGCGGCCAATTACCGGGAAATCCTCGGTGAAGGAAATTATTTTGTAGAAATAATGGAGCATGGCATTTCAATTGAACGCCAAGTCCGAGAAGGTTTGATCAATATTTCGAGGGAACTTGCTATCCCGCTTGTCGCAACCAACGACCTCCATTACATCAGGGCGGAAGATGCAGTAAGTCATGATGCATTGCTCTGTGTTCAGACTGGAGTAACTGTTGCTGATCCAAAACGTTGGAGATTTGAGTCTGAAGAGTTTTACCTGAAAACCGCAGATCAGATGGCTGATTTATTCGCAGAACTGCCCGAAGCTATCAATAGCACTCTACTTATTGCAGAACGGTGTAATGTCGAATTTGTCGAGAATCAAAACCTGCTACCTGTATTCGATGTGCCCAATTCCATGACTGAAAGTGAATACCTCAAGCAACTCGTTTTGGAAGGGTTGAACACACGTTTCGCGAAACTAGCCACCGCGGTACCAGCAGAATATTTACAACGAGCGGACTACGAGCTGAGTGTTATTGCAAAGATGAATTTCCCAGGCTACTTTCTTGTAGTCGCCGACTTGATTCGTCACGCTAAGAGTGTGGGTATCCGTGTAGGGCCAGGGCGTGGATCTGCTGCCGGTGCACTTATTGCCTGGTCACTTGGAATCACTGAACTGGATCCAATTCAACACGGATTATTGTTTGAACGATTTCTCAATCCTGAGCGAATCTCCATGCCGGATATCGATATTGACTTTGATGATGCTCGTCGTGGAGAAATGATTGAATATGCAATTGCGAAATATGGTTCCGATCGAGTTGCGCAAATTATTACATTTGGTGGACTAAAGGCTAAAAATGCAATTCGAGATGCAGCACGGATACTTGATTTGCCGTATAGCTCGGGAGACGAATTAACAAAAGCGATGCCACCTGCCGTTATGGGCAAGGAAATAGCTTTGTACGAAATATTTGATGCCAAAAACAAGCGGTACAAAGAGGCGCAAGAGTTTAGAAAGTTGTATGAATCACGTGATGACTATCGAAAAATCGTTGACACAGCGCGAGGGATTGAAGGTGCAAAGCGTCAGTTTGGTTCACATGCGGCTGGCGTGATACTTTCAGCAAAACCGCTGATGGACGTTTTGCCTTTAATGAAACGTCCCGGAGAAACATCAATTATCACTCAATTCGATATGGTTGTTTGTGAAAAGCTAGGCCTTCTGAAAATGGATTTCCTAGGTTTAAGAAATCTTGGCATCATGGATGATTGCCTAGAGATTGTTCAACGAAACCGTGGCATCACAATTGTGCTCGAAGACTTGTCACTAGATGACA
>JAURLB010000202.1 GCA_030831445.1 Candidatus Nanopelagicales bacterium
AAAATTTCGTGCAATCCTTCTGCTTCAGCCTGCAATCTCACTCTTGTGCTACCGGGCACCACCATCATTGAAAGATGTGCGGCAAGCGACCTACCTTTGAGAATTTCTGCAACGACTCGTAGATCCTCAATTCTGCCATTCGTACACGAACCCACAAATACGACATCAATTGCAATACTTCGCATTGGAGTTCCTGGAGTCAAGTCCATGTAGCGAAGTGCTTTTTCAATCGCTTGCTTTTCAATCTCATCTGACGCAGTCTCCGGCGAGGGAACGCTCTGTGAAAGACCTACGCCCTGGCCGGGGTTTGTTCCCCAGGTAACAAAAGGTGTGAGCGCACTTGCATCAATGACTACTTCGCTATCAAAAACAGCATCATCGTCTGTTCGCAAAGTCTTCCAATACTTGAGCGCTTCATCCCACTGCTTTCCTTGTGGTGCAAAATCTTTGTCTTGTAAAAATTCAAATGTTGTTTCATCAGGCGCAATCATTCCGGCGCGAGCACCCGCTTCGATTGACATGTTGCAGATGGTCATGCGGGCTTCCATCGACAGACTTCGAATGGCTTCGCCCCTGTATTCAATGACATGACCTTGGGCACCATTCGTTCCAATCTTGGCAATAATCGAGAGGATGAGGTCTTTGGCTGTGACGTCTGCCGGCAAGCTTCCAGTGACAGTGATTGCCATTGTTTTGAATGGTTTGAGCGGTAATGTCTGAGTCGCTAACACATGTTCCACTTCTGAAGTTCCAATTCCAAACGCAAGTGCTCCAAATGCTCCGTGGGTGGAGGTATGCGAGTCACCACACACAATTGTCATCCCTGGTTGCGTGATACCGAGTTGTGGCCCAACCACGTGCACAATTCCTTGCTCGGCATCACCAAGGGAGAAAAGGCGTAATCCAAACTCTTCAGCATTCTTTCGAAGTGCGTTGATTTGAGCTGCAGAGATTGGATCTTCGATGCGAAACAAATTCGTTGTTGGAACATTGTGATCTTCGGTGAGCAATGTGAGATCGGGCCGACGGACACGACGATTGTTTGCTCGTAATGAATCAAATGCTTGTGGGCTCGTCACTTCGTGTACGAGATGCAAGTCGATGTAGAGTAAATCTGGTTCGCCCGGCGCTTGTGCGACGAGGTGTGTTTGCCAAACTTTCTCCGCTAATGTCTTTCCCATATTGAAATCTTGCCATCTTGCCCTTTGAAATGGCAATATCAGCATGTGGACAATGGTGTTGGAGTTCTGAACAAGGCAGCCCTCGTGCTTGACGCACTTGAATCTGGCCCACTTTCCCTCGCAGGGCTTGTGAGTGCAACGGGATTAACTCGCCCTACCGCCCACCGACTCGCCTGTGCACTTGAAGATCATCGTTTGGTTTCACGAGACGTGAGTGGCCGGTTTGTCTTAGGCCCCCGTCTGAATGAACTTGCAGCTGCAGCCGGTGAAGATAAATTGTTAGCAGCAGCCACTCCAATTCTCTTTTCATTGCGCGACGCATCAGGCGAGAGCGCGCAGCTATACCGGCGTCAAGGAGATGCGCGAATGTGTGTAGCAGCTGCCGAACGAATGACGGGACTTCGAGATTCAGTGCCTATTGGAGCAGTGTTGACGATGCAAGCCGGCTCTGGTGCGCAAGTTCTGCTCGCATGGGAAGATCCAGATCGCTTGCATCGTGGTCTTCACAATGCTGCTTTTACTGCTTCAGCATTGGCACAAGTGCGAAGACGCGGTTGGGCTCAAAGTATTGGTGAACGTGAAGCCGGTGTGGCATCTGTATCTGCACCAGTACGAAACCCTGCTGGAAAAGTTATTGCTGCTTTAAGTGTTTCGGGACCGATTGAACGACTAACCCGCCAACCTGGACGCCTTCACTCACTCGCTGTTGTTCAAGCAGCACAAAAACTTACCGACGCATTAAAGAAACTGCATTCGTAATTATTCGGATTCCTTGAATGATTGAAACGCGGCGAAGGCTCGTGGCGCATACACCGTTCCTGGCCCACCCATCATCTGAATGCACACACCAAGTGCTTCTGCGACCTGCTGATCTGTAGCACCTTTCATCGCCAAACTTCTCGCATGCGATGCAATACATCCATCACAATGCTCACTTACTGCAATTGCGAATGCAATTAGTTCTTTAACAATTTCAGATAGTTCACCCTCTGCCCCTGCAGATTTAGACAGTTGAGAAAAACTCTCATACACAGCGGGGATTAACTCGCGTAGCGCTCTGCCCTCAGGTGCTAATTCTTTGAGAACATCACGACCGTGAATATGACTAACCATATGCACCTCTTTTCGAAAGTAGCCCCGACGGGATTCGAACCCGCGCTACCGCCTTGAGAGGGCGGCGTGCTAGGCCACTACACAACGGGGCCGCATTGCGGTCTGACTACTGTCGCTGGGGTACCAGGACTCGAACCTAGACTAACTGAACCAGAATCAGCTGGGCTGCCAATTACCCCATACCCCACCATTTCGGTGCTTTAGGCGGGGTGGAGCATAACTCAAACGTTCAGTGCTGACTCAATCCGGTGCAGCGATCGAGCCTTCCCAAGAAGTTCAAGACTCTCAAAAAGTGGTGGTGACACTCGCCTACCAGCGGTTGCTAGGCGAATTGGACCAAAAGCATTCTTCGGCTTAAACCCATGTTTCTCAAGAAGTTCTGCACGCAACAAAGCCTCAATCGCACCATGATTCCAGTCATCAAGTTTCGAAAGCGCATCAAGGGCAAAGGTGAGTATTGATTTCGCTTCAGGTGTGATTTGTGAAAGTTCACTCGCTTCAATTTCAAAGGGTCGAGTGCCACTTGTTGCCTCGTCTTGGACTCCTGCATCTTGAAAGAAGAGAAAACCAAGCATCGCTGCACCTTGGCGCAATGTTTCCATTCGTTCCTGCACCAGAGGTGTGGCTCTTCGCACGAGATCTTGTTGTGTTTGATTCGGAATTTCAGGCAACAGGTTATCTTTGACAAGAAAAGGAATAAGCCGTCCAGATAAGTCCTCTGGTGTCAGACTTCGAATCCAATCACCATTGATTGCCGTGCATTTCTTCAAATCAAATCGGGCTGGATTTCCGCTGACTCGCTTAATATCAAAACGTTCCGCCATTTCTTGAATTGAAAAGAATTCTTGATCATCGCCCATTGACCAACCCAGAAGTGCAAGGTAATTCAATAGACCTTCAGGTAGAAAACCTTCTTCGCGATACATAAGTAAAGCAGATTCGGGGTCACGTTTACTGAGTTTTCGATTTCCCTCACCCATGACATACGGAAGGTGTCCGAAGAATGGAAGTCTGCCACTTCCAACTCCAATTTGAGCCAGGGCGTTATGCATTGCAATCTGGCGTGGAGTTGATGACAGCAAATCTTCACCACGTAACACATGGGTGATGTGCATCAATGCATCATCAACCGGATTCACAAGCGTGTAGAGCGGTTCTCCAGTCGCTCTGACAATAACAAAATCTGGCACATGTTCTTTAGCGAAACTCAATTCACCTCTCACAAGGTCGTCCCACGTTAAATCGATTCCCGGCATACGGAAGCGAATCGCAGGTTTTCTTCCCTGCTCTCTGAATGCTTCTTGTTCTGCATCGCTCAAATCGCGGCAACGCCCACTATAACCAGGAGTCGTTCCAGCTTTTTTCTGAATTTCTCGTTGTTCTTCTAACTCTTCCACACTACAAAAACACCGATAGGCAAAATTTGCTGCAAGTAGTTTCTCAACCACCTCGCGATACAGATCCATCCGTTCCGATTGGCGATAGGGGCCATATGGGCCGCCAACTTCTGGACCTTCATCCCACGTCAATCCAAGCCATTTCAGAGAGTCAAGAAGTTGGTTGTAGGAATCTTCAGAATCACGAGCTGTGTCAGTATCTTCAATGCGAAACACGAATGTGGCTTTATTGTGCCGAGCGAAAGCCCAATTAAAGAGAGCGGTTCGCACCATTCCAACATGAGGATTTCCAGTTGGTGATGGACAAAAACGAACGCGAATATCAGAACTCATAAGGAGGTGAAGAGTAGCGGATGGTCAGCCGACAACGGGGTTGACGAGCCTGCCAACTCCTGGAATGAAGCATTCAACCTCATCACCAGCCCTGATAGGCGAAACACCGGCAGGAGTACCTGTCAAAATTACATCACCCGGCAAGAGCGTCATACTTTCCGAACACCACGACACCAATGTTTCGACATCATGCACCATCAAATCGAGAGAGGCATGCTGTTTGACTACGCCGTTGACTTTTGCTTCAACAAAACCTTTTTTGTAATCAAAGTCAGTCTGTATCCACGGTCCGAGCGGCAAGAACGTGTCAAATCCTTTTGCACGTGTCCACTGCCCATCTGTTTTCTGGATATCTCTGGCAGTCACATCATTGGCAACAGTGTAACCAAATACATAATCCATTGCTTCGCTCTTGCTGACATTCCGCGCTGTCTTTGAAATTATCACAGCGAGTTCACTTTCATGTTCAACATGACTTGATTGCCTCGGAAGCCTGATTGCATCATCTTCGGCAATGAGCGCTGTGGTGGGTTTCAAAAAAC
>JAURLB010000203.1 GCA_030831445.1 Candidatus Nanopelagicales bacterium
CAGCTCTCTCGCAGGTGCAAAGCGCAGAGAAGTTCGTGCATTGGGTTTGGATACTCCACGATGACTCAGCGCCTTCACCCCGCGCCCTAGAGGAACTCATTCATGCCGCAAATCAGTACCCCCAAGCCGCAGTTATTGGTTGCAAAGTTATTGATTGGGAAAATGAAAACCACGTACTAGACGTTGGCAGTTCCATTACGTCGATCGGAACTCGCTATTCAGAACTTGAACACGGCGAATTGGATCAAGGTCAACATGATGTGACTAAAACTATTCACGCAGTGAGTCACGCGGGAATGTTGGTCAGACTGGATATGTGGCGACAACTCGGCGGTTTCAGCGCCGAATTGCCTCACTTCCGAAATGACACAGAATTTTGTTGGCGAGTTTGGGAGAGTGGAAGTGAAGTGGTGGTTGCTCCTCGGGCAGAAATTTCGCACCTTGCGGCAACTGTCCGAGATGTTAGAAAAAATAGTATTAGAGGCTCAGTTCACTACTTAGATCGTAAAGCTGGATTGTCTTTACTGTTCTCGAGGACTGCTAAGCGCTGGCTTTGGTTAAGGATTCTGTTGGTCTCACTTGCGGGCGCAGCAAGGTCGCTTGGGTACATCGTGATTCAGGATGTCTTAGCTGCTAGGGATGAAGCTCGCGCAACAGTTAGTGCAATTCTCAATCGAACCAAAGTAAAGAACTTACGAAGTGCAGCCGGAACAGTGCCCTTACCGCGAGGAATAAGGCCAAGTGTCACCGAGCAGTTCGTACACTCGGTTTCAGAAGCATTCAATGGCGTCATTGTTTGGTGGAATCAACTTCTCGAAGTGCTCTTCCCCAAGCGACTTCACATCAGCGATGTTGGAATATTGCAAGCGATTGTTGCTATTTTGTTGCGCCCTGGCAGTGTGCTCGCTTTAGTATCAATTTCTATCGGCGTATTCGTAACGCGCGCGGCATTTGCGGGTGAACAGTTAGTATCCCGTTATACGGGCGTTGTTTACGACGACCGGAATCTATTGCTCGGCGAGTACTTAGCCAATTGGCACTCTTTGGGATTTGGCTCAGAAATTCCTGCTAACCCAATCCTGCTGGTGCTATGGTTTTTGTCGGTTATCACTTTTAACCAACCCGCGTCCTTGGTGTTACTCCTCTGCACACTGGGACCATGGTTGAGCGGCTTGTCACTCCATCTAGCGCTCAGAAGTGTGATTCAACATTCTCAAACTCGAGTCTGGTTGGCGGCTCTGTATGGACTCTCACCTATGGTGATTTCAGCAGCAGCCATGGGCAATATCGCAGTAGTACTCTTCGCTGTCACCTTCCCGGCTTTTGTTCGTGTCCTACTTAAAGTTGGAAATTCTTGGCGTTTTGCAGCCTTGGCAAGTGTGCTCTTCGCAATCATGATCAGTCTGTTACCAATACTGTGGCTCGTCGGACTGGCAGCAGTTGCAACACTGAGCACCTCATCCTTTCGAATGCATTGGCAAAAGTGGACGTTTGTCCTGCTTGCGCCAGGGTTATTGACACTTCCGTGGTCACTTTGGACTTTAACCAATCCGAATCGTTGGTTTACTGAATTTGGCGCATCAAATTCTGAAATTGCAAACGCTTGGGCAGCACTCATTCACACAGGTAGCGGAACCTTTGTTTCAGTACTTTTCGTAGTTCTTATCGTGCTTGCGCTCGTAAGTTTGTTGGACACCCGCAATAGCATTCAGGGAATTCGAGCATGGAAAGTGATTGCACTGACGCTCTCCGTTTTATTGATTGGACAAGCGAGCGCAACTGTTCTTGTGGATGCAAGCTATTTTCATTCAATAGAAATTCCGTCCATTATTGTCTTCGCTTCACTTATCTATTGTCTTGCTACTACGTCCATGTCACTGAGAGTTCAACTCAGTCGATCCAATTTCGGCTGGAAGCAAGTGGGCACTGCCGCATCCGCTCTCGCGCTCTCACTTCTTCCAATTTCTGCTGTTGTGGCAAACGGGATATTGGCAGACTTAAGCGATGGATTGCGAAGGCAGCCAGCAGTTTCTCAGCAGACCCTACAAGGCTATGCACCGACGGAACGTTTGCGCACACTGTACTTAGAGACGTTGCCGAATGGCGAATTGCAAGCACAAATTCTCGGTGGTCGCCGTTTCATTCTAGAAGAACTCTCACTAGTTCAAAATGACGATGCTGGCACTATTCAGGCGAGTGTTGCACTTTGGCTTGCTGGCTATGCGGCAACCGAAGTAAATCCATTGATAGAACTTGGAATCGGTTACGTGGCATTACCTGCGAAAGACAGCGCTATCAGCAGCGTCTCTTCCAAAGGTAACTTGCAAAGACTTCTCACGAGTCGCAATGAAGGGTTGTTGAATGTTTGGCGAGTGAGCGATGTTGAAAGTAGAGCGTGGGTAGTTGAGAGTAACGGCGAGAAAACTCTTTTGAAGACTGTATCCAGCGCTCCTTTCACCCCTGAAGTTCAAGGAGTAATTCTGCCAAGCGATGGAGCAAGAGTTCTCGTACTTGCAGATCGACGAAGTGACAATTGGAGTGCTACCTTGAATGGCGAGGCACTTCCACTCAACGACTCAAAGACTCTGAGTTGGACAATTGGCCCAAATCAATCGGGTGAAATTCTGATTCAATACAGTGATGGAAGTAGAACTGCGTGGTTGCTTTTATCCGCCATTATGTTCGTCATAGTACTTTTGATGATTGCGCCGCGTCGCCGAAATACATATCGCGATGAATGGTTGGAGGAGTAGTGGGCCGATTCCTCAACCTAATTCGAATTTCTTGGGTTATTCCACTGGTTCTTGTTGTGAGCATAGCATCTCTGGTCTTGATGTTACTGGCTCGACCGATATCATCAAATCAGGAAGTTCAAAGTCAACAATTAATTAGTGATGCAGTCTGTCTGGGATGGAGTGAACAGTTTTCAGAAGTAACTCAAAAGGTTCACGCAATAAACAGCAGTGAAACTCGGTTAGCGAATACCACGCTTGGAAGTCAGGCAATTGAATTACAACCACGAGCAGTCTTCACGATTGATAATTTCAAAAGCCAAAAATTAAGAATTATCACGCAAGGTATTGCTGCCAATAGTGTGAGCGAGTTTCACTATGTCCGCGAAAGCAAAAATGGAAAATCTGGAGCAGCAATAGAGGCTTGTCGAAGTCCATTGTCTGAATGGTGGTTTGGTGGTCTCAACACTACCGCCGGATTTGGAACACAACTCGTGTTAGGTAATCCAGATAATACAGATGTAGTTGTGGCACTTCGTGCTTTTACTCAAGACGGCGAATTTGCTCTTGCGGAGAATCGTCGCATAGTAGTTCCGGGTGACAGTGTTCGAGTTATTGACTTGACGAGAACTATTCCGGCTCAAAATTCTTCAACGTTACAAGTCAGTGCAGTCGATGGCCGCGTTGTTGCGAGTGTTCAAGTAGACGTCATTCAAGGGGTGAAGTCCCGTGGCAGATCTTTTATTCAAGGTGTAATGGAGGGAAGTGAACTTCAATATTTTGCATCACTTCCAGTTGATAGTGTCGATGGAACGATTCACCTACTTTCTCCTCTTGGCGATGCTGCTGTCGAGATTTATGCTCACACAAAAGATGGAAGTTTCCCCGTTGCAGGTAGTGAGAATATCTTTTTGTCTGAAGGGGTTGTTGAAACTCTAAGTTTGAACCAGCTTGGAAGCCGGGACGTGTCGATGTTATCTGTGCAATCAGACGTCCCAGTCGTTGCTTCACTCACATTTCTTGCAATCAATTCCCGTGGTGGAGATTGGGAGGCAATTTCACCAATTCAAGAGTTTGGTAGCCAAAGTTCTGTCGTCATTCCTGACGGAGCATCAAATGTCTCGTTACAGATGTATTCACCAGTTGGTGATACGTTGAGTGTTCGTCACTTCTATCAAAAGCGCTTGATTTGGGAGAGTAGAGTTGTCGTTGATGCTGAAACTTTGAAAGTGCTGACGGTTCCAAAGCGTGGTGCCTTGCGCGGACAGATTGTTATTTCATCAATGAATTCCAAGTCCGTTGCAGGTGCAACATTTCGATTCTCTTCACGCGCTGGCACTCTTCACACCGCACTTGGATTCTCAAATCCATTGTCCGAGATTTCGCCTGCCTTTCGACTTCGATTGGTTGTTCCCTAGACGTGTCTATCGAGGGATTCTTGCCACATTTCCCTTAGTCTCTGCACGTGGCTGCTTCCCGTAAATGTTCAAGGCCTTTGTGCCCGAATTCTGCAGTTTCGACATTGACCTATGTCTATGCTCAATCGACTGCGGTACTTGGTCCGCTAGCGACGTATCCTGAACCACACTGCTATGACTTATGTGAGTCTCACGCGAGTCGATTGAAGCCACCCCATGGGTGGGAGCTAGTTACTCTCCATCCAGATCCCAGCACGTTACGTCCAACAGACGAGGAATTAGCTGATCTCGCCTCGACAATTCGTGATACGTCTGTTTCCACTGACCCCAACGATCTGAATCCAGGTGCTCGCCGCGGCCATTTGCGCGTCATTCGGGACTGATCTGAAACTTATGACTGATTCATCAATCGTTAAGGCTTATGACATTCGTGGCATTGTGCCAGATGAACTGAATGTGGAAGTGGTGAGAGCCATTGCCCGCGCTTTGAGTTTATTACTTCGATCTGAAAATGAATTCAGCATCGTAGTTGGTCGAGATATGCGAAAAAGCGCGGATGAACTTGTGCCAGCATTCATCCAAACGTTGCTTGAGTTGGGTATGGATGTTGTTGATGTTGGGCTCGTCTCTACCGACGCGCTGTATTTCGCATCTGGTCATTTGAGTTTGCCTGGGGTGATGTTTACCGCGAGTCACAATCCGGCCCAATACAATGGCCTGAAACTCTGTCGACGAAACGCAGTTCCAATTGGCCAAGATTCGGGATTGAATTTTATTGCGGAGCAACTTTTGCACCCAAGTGAAACCGTGGCAGTTTCAATACCTGGAACATTGCGGCACTATTCAATCTTGGAAGATTATGCGAATTTTTTTAGTGCCCGATTTGCAATTCATTCTCACAAGCCTTTACAGGTTGTCGTAGATGCAGCTAACGCTATGGCTGGGTTGACCTTTCCTGTGGTCGCAGCGCGGTTCAACATCACAACGCATGAGCTCTATTTCGAATTAGATGGAACATTTCCAAATCATGAGCCAAATCCGATTGACAGCAATAATCTAAAAGATTTGCAGGCAAAAGTGAGAGCGACACATGCTGATATTGGACTTGCATTTGATGGCGACGCAGATCGTTGTTTCATTGTAGATGAAAATGCTGAAATCGTGAGCCCAAGTGTGATTAGCGCACTTATCAGTCAAGAGGTGCTGCGCCAACGCCCAGGTGCAGCAATTGTTTATAACGTTATTGCCTCACGTGTGGTTCCCGAAACCATTGAATTACTTGGTGGCAGGCCAATCAAGAGCAGGGTTGGGCACTCATTCATTAAAAAGCTGATGGCAGATAATGATGCAGAATTCGGTGGTGAACACTCAGGTCATTACTATTTTAAGGACTTTTGGTTTGCAGACTCAGGCATGTTCGCTGCTCTCTATGTGCTTGAACTCTTGGCTCGGACAGCACAACCTCTTTCACAACTTGTAGCACCATTTCAAACGTGGAAGGAAAGTGGAGAAATCAATGTAAGGGTGAGTGATCCACGGAGTGTTATTCAAAGAATTAAGGATACAGTCCTAATAGACCCCTCGCTAAGAATCGATGAAATTGATGGACTCACTATCGAATGTGATGAGTGGCGAGTGAACATTCGAATGAGTAATACTGAGCCACTACTGCGGCTCAATGCGTTGGCAATGAATCAAATCGAATTACAAGAGTTGGTCGAGCATTACCTCGCACTCATCAATGAGGGCCAACCTCAACTTTAATTATCCGCCAACCATGTGGAACGGCCTCGGTCACTACCGACATTGGATAGAAACGGGCACGAGTTTGAAAGGTAATCGTTGCCTGAGTTTTTTTGCTGTTAATTGAATAGAGACGCACTTTTGTCACGCGAAAAGTTCGATCTTGTTTGCCCGATGCAACAATTCCACGTTTTATTTTTAGTTCGGCTAAGCATTGAACTGACATGATTTTCGCAAGAGCACTCAAGGGCCTTTGATTATGTAAAGCTTCAAGATAGAAGCTTGCCACTCGAGCCACCCAACCTGCAGGGGGCAGGTTGGGTGGATTCTCAGGGAGTGCAGTCATTTCAATAGGTTTTGTGAAATATACGCGGACTGCCTGGCGCTCGACTTCAGGATCTAATGGCGGTTCGGAATAGCGAATCATGGCAGGGATAACTTTTGGCCAACGTAGATGAGAGATGGGTTATCTCCAATGATGTCGCGGTTGTGTTCCCAAAGCTCACGCCATGCAACATCTATGTCGCGCACGCTAGGGTTGCCATCCTGCAGTTGTCGCTCTGCGATTTTCCAAAGTGAGTCGCCTTTTTGCACAATGTATGGAGTGCCTTGTCTCGAATCTACGACCTGTTCCACTTCTACGATTCGATCGATAACAATAGATTGAGTTGAAGCGTGGGCAGGTTGCACAAATGTCATCGCGAGTCCTATTCCCAAAGTGGCTCGAAGAAATCCAGGCAACAGTTTTACGCCAATTTTGTACAGTAATACTTGCCGACGCTGAAAGATCCGGCTCGCCAAAATAAACACAACTGCAATCAGGGTTTTTAGCACGGGTATGAACGCAAGAAGAGCAATGAAGAGTAAGAAAGACGATATGAGCCACGTTGCTATATCAAACTGGTTATTTGTAAACACAATGCGATTTTTCTCAAAGTCAAGCCAATTTCGCCATAGTACTTTTGTCTAACCAATCGGAGGGTTCTTTGCACAGTCTTGCAATTCATCTCGCGGTTCTGCAAAATTGAAGCATGTCTAGTTTGGTGGAACTGCGCTCAAAGCTTGCTCAAGCACCTACACGTTTGCTGCTAGGTATTTCAATCATGCTGATAAGCGGCTTTCTTGCAAATAACTTAATTCAACTCAATGATGCTTCGGCGGTTCAGGTTCTGGTTGCAAACACAAATCTTGTTCAGGGACAAGTTTTGACTCTTTCGGATGTGAGTTTAACTAAAGTTTCAAGGTCAGTCGATGCAGGTCAATGGCTGACAGAGAAAGATTTGACGTCAGATGTTTATCTCAAGTCCTCGTTGAACGCAGGTGATGTTCTTCGTAGGAGCGATGTTCAGAGAGTTTCTATGGAACTTCAGTCAATCAGCATTTTGCTACAGGTGGGTCGAATGCCGCTTGACATTGAAGTTGGAGATTCGGTCGATGTTTGGAACATTGATGGCACACCATTACTTCTCGCCCGAAGTGTAGGAATCACGGCACTCGAATTGTCCGGTAATGAAATCGTGATAACTCTGCTAGTGCCAGAGGACAAGGCAGTCTCTTTACTAACGTTCCAAGAGTTAGCTGTGACATCATCTCAATGAGATACCTGATGGCTAATATGCTTCTCTTGGATGGGAGCAGACATGGCCACAAATGAACCCGTAAAAGACTATGCGCCAGGTAGTGCTGAGCGATCAGACATTGTAGAAGAAATTCAAAGACTTAGAAGTAGCACGATTGATCTTCCGATGTATATCGGAGATGAGTTAAGAGCATCAGGTGAAAAGTTTGACGTTGTTGAACCCCATAACACGGCGCAAGTATTGGGTTACGGCTTCAAGGCACGTCGAGAAGATGCTCAGGATGCAATTGACGCTGCCTTGGCCGTGAGTGAAGCGTGGCGAAACACTAGTTTTGAGGATCGAGCATCAATATTTCTGCGTGCAGCAGATTTGCTTGCAGATGAATATCGATCAGCGATTGTTGCAACAAGTATGTTGGGACAGAGTAAAACCGTTTATCAAGCAGAAATCGATGCCGCTTGCGAACTGATTGACTTTTGGCGGTTTAATGTTGAGTTTGCTAGACAATTGCAAGCTATTCAGCCGCTGTCTGTCCCTGGTGTGATCAATTCATTTGATCATCGACCTCTAGAGGGCTTTGTCTACGCTATCAGTCCGTTCAACTTTACTTCTATCGCCGCCAACCTTCCGACCGCACCTGCACTCATGGGAAATGTTGCAGTTTGGAAGCCTGCTATGACCCAGATGCTTTCAGCTGATGTGATTATGAAAGTCTTGAATCAAGCGGGGTTGCCTGCTGGTGTCGTGAATCTTGTGAGTGGAGATGGAATCGCAGTTTCTGACGTGGCGTTGAAGCATCGAGATCTTGCGGGAATCCACTTCACAGGTTCAACAGGAGTTTTTCAACACTTATGGCATGAGGTCTCACAGAATCTTACAAACTATCGTTCATATCCGAGACTCGTTGGTGAAACGGGAGGCAAAGACTTCATCGTCGCACATCGTTCAGCAGACCCAGAAGTCACAAAAGTTGCTTTGATTCGTGGAGCATATGAATATCAAGGTCAGAAGTGTTCCGCTGCATCACGAGCCTATGTTTCGGCATCACTTTGGAACGTGATCAAAGACGAATTAGTAGCAGAAATTGAGTCACTCACTCAAGGAGATGTGGCTGATTTTCGAAACTTTATGTCGGCAGTCATTGATGAAAAGTCATTTGCGCGAAACTCTGCTGTGATTGACAGAGCGAGAAGTGCTTCAGATGTATCAATTCTTGCAGGAGGAACCTACAACAAGGATATTGGCTACTTCGTTCGTCCGACTCTGATTCAGTCAACAAATCCTGAGGCCGAGTGGTTTACCGCTGAATACTTCGGCCCATTTTTGGCAGTCTATGTGTTTGACGATAATGACTTTGAGAAAGTGGTTCATCAACTCGAGTCAGTTGCGCCATATGCCTTGACAGGCTCAATTCTCGCTGAAGACGAAACCATCATTGAATGGACGAGCCAGGTACTGCGCTTTGCTGCTGGTAATTTCTATATTAACGATAAACCAACTGGAGCGGTCGTTGGTCAGCAGCCATTTGGCGGATCGCGAGCGTCTGGAACGAATGATAAAGCTGGAGCTATCCATAATTTGATGCGTTGGGTGTCACCTCGCGCGATCAAGCGAAATCTCAATCCACCCACGGCTTACCCCTATCCACATATGGACTGACCATGCCCCGTGGCATAGCAAAACGAGATCTTCCAGAAAAAATATGTAAAGCGTGTTTACGTCCCTTCACCTGGCGCAAAAAGTGGGAGAAAGATTGGGCGAGTGTTCAATACTGTTCGAAACGTTGCCGTGCTCAGGGTAAGTAGGAGTTGAACAATTAGACTGCTCTCAGTATTAAACATTGAGGAAAGACGTGGCAAAAGCTAAAATTTTGATTGCAGAGGAACTGTCGCCTGCCACTATAGACGCACTAGGACCAGATGTTGAAGTCTTGCATTGTGACGGTGCCAATAGACGTGAATTACTTGCATCTCTTGCAGATGTTGATGCAGTTCTAATTCGCTCAGCAACCAAAATTGATGTTGAGGCTCTCGATGTGGCAAAAAAACTGAAAGTTGTGGCGCGAGCTGGCGTAGGACTTGATAATGTCGATGTTAAAGCAGCAACCGCTCGCGGAGTCATGGTGGTTAATGCGCCGACATCGAATATTGTCTCAGCTGCAGAACTAGCTGTTGGGCTATTGCTTGCGTCTGTGAGAAATATTGCGAGTGCAAATGCGTCGTTGAAAGATAATCAGTGGAAGCGATCTCAATTTACAGGTGTTGAAATTGCCGAAAAAACAGTTGGCATCATCGGGTTGGGACGCATCGGCTTGCTTTTTGCTCAACGGATAGCAGCGTTTGGTGTCAACATCATTGCCCATGATCCATACATTCAACCAGCTCGCGCATTACAGCATGGCATTACGCTTGTGACGCTTGAAGAACTACTCAAAGAATCAGATTTCATCAGTATTCACTCACCAAAAACGGCAGAGACTGCGGGCATGATTTCCTCTGAGCAATTGGCTCTTGTTAAACCAACCCTCCACATCATTAACGCTGCGCGTGGCGGGCTCATAGACGAGGCTGCACTCTATGAGGCTCTCAAGTCAGGAAGAATTGCGGGAGCCGGAATCGATGTCTTTGCCCAAGAGCCTTGCACAGACTCTCCACTCTTTACACTTGAAAATGTTGTAGTCACTCCGCATTTAGGCGCATCCACCCATGAAGCTCAGGAGAAAGCAGGAGTCGCAGTCGCTAAGTCTGTGCGCCTAGCACTTTCGGGGGAACTCGTGCCTGATGCAGTCAATGTGCAAGGTGGTGCAGTAGCACCTGAGTTGAAACCGTACCTTGAGTTGACAGAAAAATTGGGACATATGGTGACGAAACTAACGGAAGCACCATTAAGCAATGTTGAAGTGGAAGTCTTTGGTGACATTCTGGAATTTGATGTTGACATTCTTGAACTCTCTGCTCTCAAAGGTATTTTCCAATCG
>JAURLB010000204.1 GCA_030831445.1 Candidatus Nanopelagicales bacterium
AGGGACATCCCAAGTCACATCGTTGACAGCTTTGACTCCGCCTTTAAATTCCTTCGTCAGGTTTTCTATTCGCAACGGAACATCAGCAAGTTCCTCACGATATACTTTCTTTGAATTTTTAGGTTTTTTCAGTAACACAAATCCAGCGATAAGTAGGACGAGAAGAAGCGAACCCAACAGCCAAATTTCTGCGGGCGTTTGGGTTGTAATGAGTGTGAAATCAGTCTTTGGTATCAGAAGTTCATTATCAACCACTGAAATTGAATACACAGCTGTTTGGGTTGGAAGTTTGTAGGCAATGTCAGTAGTCGTGATAACGAGTTGAAGTTTGTCTCCAGCATTGAGTTCAGTTACTACCGCAGGCAGAGTTATCTCGACTTGTTGGGCAGTCGTTGAAACGCTTTCAAGGCGTATGGGTGCTACAAGTCCGTTTGGGAAAACACTTCTACCGCCATCACGAATGATTCGCACACTCGCAAAAAGCACAGCACTTTCCACTGGCCTGTCTGCTGCAACACTGATTGTGACCTTGCTCGATTCAATCAAGTTTTGCTTACTTCCAATGACATCTGTTGTGAAGAAAGCACCTTGATTTGGATACGTCTGTCCAAGTAGTGCTGCGGCACTTCCAAGTCCTGGAACAACCGAGATATTTGCGGGTTCTCCACCGGCAGGTGCAACGATTGATTGTGTTACATCGTCAAGAGCTAGGGCTTTAAATTCACTGAAATTCGGAATATCGTCTCTCGACAAAATATCTATCGTGATATTTGAACTACCACCAACAATCGCACCCTGCACACGACTAATTTCCATTCCAAGTGTCGCCGAAGTGGTTTCTTTCAGATACGTGTCAAACCAATTGAGTGTTATGGCATTGAGTCGATCAGTTTCATCTCTACCGCCATCGTGCCCACCTGCATGCCAGATAAGTTTCAACGGGGTCTCAGGGTTTGCTGCTTTAATTTGATTTGCAGTTGCGTATGTTTGTTCAAAGTCGAAAAGTGAATCTGCCTGCCCAACCATAAGTAGAGATGGTGCGGTGATGTTTGAGGTGATGGATGAAGGGGAAGAATTCTTCATCAGGAGTTTTGCCAACTCACTCAATGTTTCATTATTCATCGCTTCTTGATATGCCAGGCACCACTCCAAACTAAAGCGTCCACATGGATTCACTTGGTTTGGTGGCGTTGCCATGCCAACACTAAAGAAGTATCCCGTCCACATTTTCTTAAAGACGCCTTGAACGTCAGTGTTGGCATATTGGCTGAAAAGTGCTGTTTCAAGATTGTTCCAGGTGATGTCTGATGCAAGAGCATCAATTCTCTCGTCGTAACCTGCGAGCATTAAAGCAAGCGCTCCGCCATAACTTCCCCCTGCCACACCGACGCGTGGATCGCCATCTGTGTCTTGTTGAACTTCTTCGCGTTCAGAAAGGTAATCAACAATTGCTTGAGCATCAGCAATTTCATATTGCGGTGAATTCATTGAAATTGGCGCAATAGTTTTTCCAAACCCACGGGCAGAGTACGTCACGACAACGTAGCCGGCTTCTTGCAATTGGGTAGCTCGGTCAGACAAACCCTCTTTGGAACCACCAAATCCATGAGCCAGGATGACAGCAGGTGCCGGTGTTACTTCAGGAAAGTAAATGCGAGCATCGATCTTGACCGGGGTGTCATCGGTTGTCGATAAAGGGCCGCCCTGTATTCGGACATCTTTGCTCGTTGGCGAGGCTGCGAATGAAGGTGAGAGAATTCCGAAAAGTAGGGCACTCAAAACAAGAAAACCAGCCAGAAATCTTCGAATCACCTCTCCACTCTATGCCTAATCAAAAGCCCTCGCATAAGCGGGATTAAGAGGTAAGTACCATCTGCCTTTGCGCCGCCTTAGCTCAGTCGGTAGAGCGTCTCACTCGTAATGAGAAGGTCTGGGGTTCGATTCCCCAAGGCGGCTCGGTTTACGAGTTTTCCGCCCGGAATACTGCAACGAGCGCATTCGCATGACCATGACCCATCTCATGCTCTTTCTTCAGCCAGTTGACTTGTTCTAAATGTTTGAGTTCCTTTACTTTCCTTAACTCTTTCATCCAGAATGTAATCGGCTTGCCGTATTTCTTTTCGATGGATGGGAAATAAGACTTGGGACCTTGGACTTTTTCACTCATTACACTACTTTAGCCAGGTCATTGGTCGTTTAAACAAACGTAGAGCGCAAACTTGGAGCATATGACTATGAGTAGTTTTGCTATATTTGCTGAACGCTTTGAGGCTATGTGTTTGTTTTACGCAAACTTGTTTGATGTCGAATTAGCTATCACTAACATGCCAGTTCATATTACTGATGGAAGTAATCACGTGTTTATTCATCAGATTCCTAGTGATTACTTGTCTGATTTGAAGAAACAGCCGACCATCCAAGCGGAGGCTTCAATCAAACCTATATTTGAAGTAAATTCCTCAAGAATTGATTCAATAGAGGAAGATAAGATTCTGAAGACCTTTATCTACGAAAACCATACTCACATCGATATTTCAGATCCAGACGGTA
>JAURLB010000205.1 GCA_030831445.1 Candidatus Nanopelagicales bacterium
CACTCGAATAGATCGGCGCAGTGCAGCCTTCCACGTAATGCACGTACGCACCTTCGTCCACAATGATAAGAGTTCGTTCAAATTGGCCCATATTCTCGGTGTTGATTCTGAAGTACGCCTGAAGCGGAATTTCAACCTGGACATTTTTCGGAACATAAATGAACGAACCACCAGACCATACGGCAGTATTTAAGGCCGAAAATTTATTGTCGCCCACCGGAATAATCGTTGCGAAATATTCCTGGAATAGTTCTGGATACTCCTTCAATGCAGTATCAGTGTCAAGAAATATAACACCTTGCTCTTCGAGATCTTCTCGAATCTTGTGATAGACAACTTCAGACTCATACTGGGCAGCAACACCAGCGACTAGTCGATTCTTTTCGGCCTCAGGAATACCTAATCTGTCATACGTATTCTTAATATCTTCAGGAAGTTCTTCCCAAGTTGTCGCTTGCTTTTCCGTCGAACGAACGAAATACTTGATATTGTCAAAGTCGATAGTCGTTAAATCGCTACCCCAATTAGGAAGAGGTTTCTTATCAAAGAGTTCGAGACCCTTGAGTCGGAGATTCAACATCCACTCTGGTTCATTCTTCTTAGCACTTATGTCTCGTACGACATCTTCATTGAGGCCCCGGCGTGCTTGTGCTCCCGCAGTGTCTTTATCGCGCCAGCCATATTCGTAGGTGCCGAGACCTTCGAGTTCGTCAAGATTTGACGTCATTGCGTTCTCCTTGATTGTTGTTGTGGATGTGAGTCGTACAGAGTGATGAACCCGACGAAATTGCAGATAGTCGAGTTGTTCGTTTTTCTAAAACTGCCTGAAACGCTTGGAGTTCTATGTCACAAAAAACTGGGTAGCGTTTCGCGATATTCGCTATTGGGCAATTGTGTTGGCAAAGTTGGACATCATTCCCCGTTGGACTTGAAATGACTGATGCCATATACCCAAAATCATTTAATCCTTCAGCAAGTTGTACTTCTGTCAAAATTGTAGAACTGTTCTTTGCTTGAATTGTTCCGAGCATTGCGTTCACTCTTTGTTGTGCGAATTTGCGGATACCTTGATCGCCAGTTTCTTGATAGATAAAATCTATTGCTGTCTCCAGTAGAACTTCATCTTGCTGATTTAGTTTCTCCCGCCCATGTTCTGTCACGGCAAAAACTCGCGCAGGTCGACCTGGACCTTTGACTTTTTGTAGCGGACCAAAGGGCGGCTGATCAAAACTCGCCACAATCCCCTCAGACTCAAGCCAATCCAGATGCTTTCGTACTGCTGTCGGCGTCATTGCGAGTCGAGTGGCTAAAACACTTGCCGTAGTTGTTCCTAACTCTAGGAGCACCTTGGCAAGCCGATAGGCGGCTTTCTCTTCGAATTTCACAACCATATTGTTGCGTATTTCCAAATTTCGCGCATCCCCAACCTGTCTTAGGCTTACCGGATGCTTCCTCGTTGGTATAACCGAGCCTTAATCCTGAACATTGTGGTGCAATCTGGGATCATTGTTACAGGCGCAATAGTTCGAGTTACAGGCAGCGGTTTAGGTTGCCCCACCTGGCCTGACTGCGTAGAAGGCTCACTTGCTCCCACGGCCACTCAGGCCGAGGAATGGCACAAATGGGTGGAATTCGGGAATCGACTCCTGACCTTTGTGGTTGGCTTGGTCGCGCTGGTGGTCGTAATCGGCGGTTTTCGTTATTTCAAACAATCTAGCCGGCGGCTTTTGGCTGCAGTTCCACTTCTTGGCACTCTCGCTCAAGCTCTCCTTGGTGGCGTCACGGTATTGACTGGACTGCATCCCCTCACGGTCATGGCGCATTTTGTACTCTCGATCATTATTGTGGGATTGAGTTTCCGACTGTGGTTTGTCGCTTCTGAACCACAACGAAGCAGTGATCGACTTTTGATAATTTTTTCACACGTACTACCCGTCACTACTTTCTCACTGATTGTTGCAGGATCGCTCGTTACGGGTTCGGGTCCTCATTCGGGAGATCCTGATGTGACACATCGATTACCTTTTGATTTGAAAACCATTGCGTGGTTTCATGCGGACATATTGTGGTTGTTCGCAGGCGTTCTGATTGCTCTTTGGGTGATTGCGAAAGTGTCTCATCACACTTTGAGCCTCAATGCTCTGAACTGGCTGAGAAACGTCACAGTCCTAACAGCCATACAAGGCCTCGTTGGCTACATTCAATTCTTCACATCGCTTCCAGAACTACTGGTAATCATTCACGTCATTGGAGCAGTACTGGTATGGAATTTTGTTTTGAGATTAAGTTATGAGTTACGGTATCAAACTCGCAACACCAACAGCTAGAAAAATCACGGAAAGATATGTAATTGAAGCATGAAACACTCTCATCGCCATTCTTTCAAATTCATCATCTAACTCTTGAACATTGCGCAGCTTGTAGGTGAGTGAGATGAACCACAAACCGGCAATTGAACTTGCAATTGCATAAATGAATCCGAGCGAACCAATTAGTGTCAAACTTGTTAGCACCATAACCCAGCTGTAACGAATGATTGCCGTTGTAACTTCCGTATTAGAGGCAACAACGGGAAGCATCGGCACATTTGCCAAGGCATACTGATCTTTATACTTTATGGAAAGTGGCCAGTAATGCGGCGGAGTCCAGAAAAACACAATCATAAATAATGCGAGTGGCTCCCAACTCAATGAACCAGTGACTGCCGACCAACCAATCAGTACCGGGAAACAACCTGCGATTCCACCCCAAACAATGTTCTGGCGCGTTCTCCTCTTGAGCAACAACGAGTAAACACCTACATAGAAAATTATTGCCCCAGCGGCAAGTAGGGCGGCAATCAAGTTTGTGAAAGTCTCTAATATGACAATTGAAAGGAGCGAAAGAGACAACCCGAAAATTAGTGTGGTTCGTCTTGAAATCGAACCATTTGCACTTGCACGATGAGCAGTTCGAGGCATGAGTGCATCAATGTCTGAGTCGACGAAGCAGTTCAAAACATTTGCACCCGCCGCTGCCAATGCGCCGCCAACCAACGTTGCTACCGCAATGTTCAGATCAGGAATACCTTGCGCAGCAAAAATCATTGTCGGAACAGTCGTAACCAGCAATAACTCAATGATTCGAGGTTTGGTCAGGACAACGTAGTCCTTGAATGTCGGCCTCGTTAGGGTCTGCACAATTCACCTCAAATCCTTGGCTGAGAATACGGTGTCTTTCGCGGTTGTGCCCTTTTGGGTAAGTAGGCTTTGAAGAGGTGGTGAGAGATGTCACAAACAATTTGGAATGAATTAGACCTCAAAGCAGTAGCGATGTCGCGTGCACTTGCAATGGATGCAGTTCAAAAAGTAGGCAATGGTCATCCTGGCACTGCTATGGCGCTAGCACCTTGCGCTTACTTACTTTTCCAAAAACATCTTCGTCATGACCCCACGAACCCCGATTGGTTTGCGCGTGATCGATTCATTCTTTCGATTGGCCACAGTAGCCTGACGCTTTACATTCAACTATTTCTGTCTGGCTACGGCACCACACTTGAAGATTTAGAGGCGTTCAGAACCAAAGGGAGTAGGACTCCAGGGCATCCTGAATATGGTCACACAGCCGGAGTCGAAACGACAACGGGGCCGCTGGGTCAAGGCGTGGCTAACGGTGTTGGTATGGCAATGGCGCTGCAACGCATCCAAGACATCGTGGATAACAAACAGTTTGCAAGCATTTATGATCCGTATGTTTATGTTCTTGCAGGTGATGGTTGCCTCCAAGAAGGCGTCAGCGCTGAGGCATCTTCGCTAGCGGGGCATCTGGGTCTTGATAATTTCATTTTGATCTACGATTCAAACAATATTTCAATTGACGGCGACACAGATTTAGCTTTTAGCGAAGATGTGCTCGCTCGTTACGAAGCGTACGGATTTGAAGTTTATGACGTTCCAAAATTACAAAATGGGGATATAGACATTGAAAGACTAGACTCTGTTTTGCTTCTGTCACGCACTCGAAACGGTAAGCCAAAATTCATTCGAATGCAGACAACTATCGCCTGGCCGGCACCCAATGCTCAAAACACAGCCAAGTCCCACGGGTCAGCACTTGGCGCGGACGAAATCTTTCAAACGAAAGAAATTCTAGGTCTCGATCCGGCAATTGATTTCTTTGTTGATTCAGAGGCGCTCAAACACGCTCGTTCAGCCCAAGAACGAGGCAAGACTCTGAGTCAAGATTGGGATAGAGAACTTTCGGAGTTTCA
>JAURLB010000023.1 GCA_030831445.1 Candidatus Nanopelagicales bacterium
ATTTCAATGACGGCAAGCACTTGCTTTCCCACTTCGGCTGCTTCGATAAGTGCCTCAACTATAGGTGAGTCACCCGAAGTTCTATAGAGTGTTTGCTTGATTGCTAGCACGTGGGGATCTTGGGCTGCTTGTTCTAAAAACCGCTGCACACTCGTTGAAAAAGAATCGTAAGGGTGATGAAGAAGTATTTCCGAGTGACGCATCGCTTCAAAAATATCTACTTCGCTCGCACTCTCCACTACATCAAGTGACTTACTCGTCCTGGGAACAAATGGGGTGAATTTCAAGTCATCACGGTTCACGGAATATATTGAATCTAGTCCTCGCAAGTCCAGTGGCCATGGGAGATGAAACACTTCTTCATGATCGACTTCTAATTCTTCAATGAGCAGTTCCAGAATTTCATGGTCCATTGTTTGTTCAACCTCAAGTCGAACTGGTGGGCCAAAGCGTCGTTTTAGGAGTTCTCGCTCAAGCGCTGCTAGGAGATTCTCAGCGTCGTCTTCTTCAACTGCCACATCCTCGTTACGTGTAACTCGAAACGTGTGATGTTGCAAAATCTCCATACCTGGGAACAAAAGTTCAAGATGAGCCGCAATGATGTCTTCGAGTGGCACGAAATCGTTTTGTGATTTTGAGGCGCGCACGAGACGTTCAAGCATCGGTGGAATCTTTACACGTGCAAACAAAACTTGTTTTGTGAGTGGATTCTTCACTGAAATCGCTAAATTCAGTGATAACCCTGAAATGTACGGGAAAGGATGTGAAGGATCTACCGCGAGGGGTGTCAATACAGGAAACACACGTTGTTTAAACCATGCAGATAATCGTTCTTTGTCGTCACTTGAAACTTCATCCCAGCGAATGATTTTGATGCCTTCGTCGGCGAGTAATGGAAGAAGTGTCGCATGGAGATATTCACTTTGCACCAGTGATAACTCGCGACTCTTCTCAATAACTTCTCTATGTAAGTCTCTTGGGAGTTTTCCAGTGACACTGCGGGTTGCAATTCCGGCAGCGATTCGTCGCTTTAGCCCAGCAACTCTCACCATGAAGAATTCATCAAGGTTACTTGTGAAAATAGAAATGAAGCGAAGTCGCTCAAGTAATGGGAGTTCTTCCGATTGTGCCAAATCCAATACACGTCGATTGAAGGCAAGCCACGACATCTCGCGATCGAGATAGCGATTGTTGATTAAGTTGCCTGCCATATGGGTACCTTGCCATAAATACGTTAACGCAAAGTGAACTTCTTTGCGACCCCGACGGGACTCGAACCCGCGACCTTCGCCGTGACAGGGCGACGCGCTAACCAACTGCGCTACGGGGCCTTTCGGCCTGCTAAAGCGTACCCCCAACGGGATTCGAACCCGCGTTACCGCCGTGAAAGGGCGACGTCCTAGGCCTCTAGACGATGGGGGCGGACGGGGGCAAAGCGTACGCAATCCGCCAGTACCCACCAAACTCGTGGCCAGGGACAGGATCGAACTGTCGACCTTCCACTTTTCAGGCGGACGCTCGTACCAACTGAGCTACCTGGCCATACCCAAAGGGTTAGCGAATCTTAGATGACCAATGAGTGTGGAGAGGCAATGGGTCAGATCAAGCGTGGTCGTGATTCAAGCCAGGCAGCAACGGCATCACTGCCTTCCGTATTTTGTGTGATTGCGAAATAGGTGTACGCCTTCACCAGCAAGTCATTTTGGATTGAATAGTCTTCTTGCAGTCGCGCCAGATGAAAGTACAGATAACCCTGAGTAACAAAGTCTGTGGCAATTCCATCCCATTTCAACATATCTGAAATTCTCTGTTCAAGCAATTGCGCACGGGTGGTGTGCGGTTCAGGGAAAAGAGGTTGAGTTAATACTTGTATTTGCGTTGCGAAAATTGAATGCATCGTTTCAACATTGTATGTCTTCACATCGCTTGTAGAGAAGGCAAGCAATTCTCTAAAGTCTTTTTCGACTTCGGATACGTCATTTTGATGTTCTTGCATGAGTACTAATCTCGCTCGAATCAATGTCGCAACTTGATAGAAAACCGAAGTCGTAGATTCGAAATCGATTTCCTCACCGTCGGTGTTTTTGTTGAATTTAAATGCTGCCGAGGTTGCTCGATTCAATCTCATTTCTGCATCAAACATGTCACCAAGTTCAACTGAACATTGAGCAGCAGCGAGATCAACCATGATGGAGTCTCTGGTTTTCCCAGTCAGGTCAAGAACATTTCTCGCGGAGTGTAAGTAGCCGAATGCTTCGCGATAAAGTCCAGTTGCCATCATCGCATAGCCAATTTCAGCATCGGCGAGGGCTGCTGCCATTGGGTTTCTGCCGTTGATTGCAATTTCTTTCACTTGATGGGCAATATCGATTGCCTCGTCATGTCGATCTAGTCGTCGCAAACACAAAGACATCATGAGTCCGCGTTGGGTCGTTGGCCAGTCATCTTGCATCAGAATAGACAAGTCCCGAGCAATCGCCAGTTCGTGATAAGCCGATTCATACTGCTCCAGTTCAATCAAACTTGTTGCAATGTCGTCTTTCAAACTTGCAGCCTCACGACTTGAATGAAGGTCAGTGGCTATTTGGTAGGCCTGAGCATAAAAATCGATTGCTTGTTGATGATCAGATTGTTGGGCCTTCATCACCCCTAATTCACGCAGCGCATACTGCATGATCTGCTGTTCACCAATTGCGCTCGCAAGGCTGAACGCCTCCTCAAAGCATGA
>JAURLB010000206.1 GCA_030831445.1 Candidatus Nanopelagicales bacterium
ATCTCTCCAATGTTCCTGACGCATCATTTGACATTGTTTATGGGGCAAACATGTTGCACCATGTGGATATTGAAGCTTGTATCACAGAAGTTGAACGTGTTTTGAAGCCGGGTGGCCGCGCGGCGTTCTGGGACCCTGTGGCCTATAACCCCGTTATCAACATTTATCGAAGAATGGCGACCCAAGTACGCACTGAGGATGAACATCCTCTAAAGCGAGCCGACATTCGATTTATGAAGTCAAAATTTGATTCAGTCGACCTGCGCTTTTTTTGGTTGAGTGCAACTTTGATTTTTGTCCGCTTCTTTTTGATTGATCGAATTGCACCCAACGAGGGGCGATATTGGAAGTTAATTATTGATCGACGTAATAAGCACGCAAAGTTTTTACGTATCACCCATTCTTTAGACACCTTTATTCTTAAAGTTGTTCCGCCGCTGCGATGGTGGTGTTGGAATGTCGGTGTTGTGATGAATAAGGCAAAGTAAATGGGATTCTTTGAGGGTGGAATTAAGCCTCTTGCGGCATCCGTTCTAACTCACCAACAACCTCTATATGTGCAGTACTACGTCACTGCACGATGCAATCTTCGTTGTCAGCAGTGCAACATCATTTATGCGAATGGCGATCAGGAAGAATGCACGCTTGAACAAGCTAAAGGAATTGCAAAGAATCTTGCTGCGATTGGAACATCAATTGTTCTACTCACAGGGGGGGAACCTTTTGCTCGTGCTGATCTTCCGGAAATCGCAAAAGCCTTCATTGATGAAGGTGTTCATCCTCGTTTGCAAACAAATGGTTTCGCTTCCGATGATGCACTTAAGAAAATGGTTGAAGTTGGAGCTCATGACATCTCAATTTCATTGGACTCACTTGAACCAGCACTTCAAGATTCGATTAATGGCGGATTTGATGAGACCTGGGAAGCAGCTATATCTCGCGTTGCATTTATAAATAACAATTTTCCAGAAGATTCTTTCTGTGCTTTTGGAACAGTTTTGGCTCCATCAAACATTGACCAGATTGTTCCCATTATTAAGTTTGCAACTGAAATTGGATGGTGGGTCTCATTGGCCCCTGCACACCAAACACCCGTCCATGAACCTCGCAGTTTTGCTACGTACGACCCCGCTCTTGTCTTTCATCCAGACCAGTATCCGTTGGTTCGCGAAGTACTAAATCAAGTTCGTGAGATGAAGAAACAAGGATTCAATCTTTACGACTCGGACGAATATCTCGAAGATATTTATCGATACATAACGAATGACCCCATTAAGTGGCGTCGTCGAAATGAAGATTCGTGCGATAGTCCAAATCTCTATTTTGCTATTCAGCCGAATGGTGATATGTCGGTGTGTTGTGATTATCGCCTTAGTGGACGAGTACCTGTTTATGGGGACGAATTCCCAACCCAATATCGAAATCAAGAGATGTTTCCTGAAGTTAAGAAAATCACTAATCGCTGCTCAGGTTGTATGTATGGAAGTTTTCCTGAGATATCTATTTCTGCTCGATACTTCAAGCCAATGATTCAAAGAGCAAAACTCTTTTTGATCTCGGACACCTCACGACAATTGAAGAAACTGTCGACTGATGAAATTGTGGAATTAGCGCAGACATACAACCCGAGAAGAACGAATTAGATGCGTGAGCAAACTTTACGGCATTTGATCTTGCTGACAGGAAAGAGTCTTTCTGAAAACGATGAGAATGGCGAGTTATCTCTTCGAATTGAGGAAGTTTGTCGTACCTTGACAATTTCTCGAGAGAAGAGATCGCCATATCTTTTGAAATGGCGCGAAAATGATTCAGAAAGAGAGATCTCGATTGACGATGATCAATTTTCTTTCCACGTCAGAGGTGATGTTCCGAATCGAAATCCAAATAATGAAGACATGCGTTCAAAGAATTGGAACGCAGCATGTTTGGTCTGGTCAAGAATTCTTGGAGTCTCAATTCAGTCCGCTCCTGCAAAACTTGCACCCCAATTCCTGCTTGAGGCAAGCAGGCCAAAGGTAATCAAAACGATTCGCGTAGCATTCGTATTAATCGCATGTGTAACAGCATTCCTATTAGATCAACAAACTGGAATTGCAATTCTTGCAATTCTTGCTTGCAATGAGACTTTGAAATTTGGTGACAGTGCAATACATAGAACTACGGGATTAGTTTTATTTGGAATCACAACTGTCGTGGCAACGGCGGTATCCACTAGCAGTGCATTGTCATTTCTAGGAATTGTTTTGCTTGAACTCTTCACAGCATTCCTGGTTTTCACATATCGTGAAGTCTTGATTCTGCTACTTGCGACAATTCCGACACTATTAATAAGTGTTTTTAGTTCTGAAATGACCCTTTCCTGGGGTGCTTCAAGACTTTTCGGTTTCCTTGTCTTAGTGTCATTGGCAGTCCTCACTTTGCCCTTAGGTCGGTCAGGCAACTTGAGGAGAATCTCTGTTCCGTTTGGCCTGGCGTTGTGCTTTTTGTGTGGAAACTTAAATTCAGGTGCATTGTGGGCTTCGATGCTCTTTGTGCTGATGTGCTTAAATCCATTTGAAATTCGACGACCCAAATTATTCATCAAGAATGAGAACTCGACCGTTACCAAAGTCTCAATTCGTCAATCTCGTGGTCTATAGATACGGAAATTGGTAGAGGTCGCGACAAGTTCATAATCGGTCGGAAATATCCGATTGAGATGTCTTAGGGCTGCGGTATCGGGACACAACTGACAGACAGCAAGATTCTTCTCTGAGGGCAAAAGTATCCACGCAGAAGTCCAAGTTTGGTTTGGATCATTTTCGCTGATGTAGCGAAGTGACCATTCCACGAGTTCATTCACTCCAGGCATACCCCCGACGGTGGGGATAACAGTGATTGGCTGTTGTGCATCTAGTGCGTAGACAATGCCGGCCGAATACTTAGTGAAATCGAGCATGGGAGTACGAGCCTTCCATCCCTGCTTCGGTAGTTGCGAACGTAAGGAATTCACATCTTCTGCAAAATTCTTTTCTACATACAGTCGACCGCCTCCGGCACTGATCTCAATAAGAACATCTTGTTGAGAAATTGGTGCTTGACGATATGGATTTCTTCCAGCTTCGAGTGTTGTGTGAAAAGCACCGAGAGACAGGACAAGACAAGTAAGAGCTACAAGTATGCCCTTTGTCCGTTCATCGAACGTCAAAAGAAAGATTGCAAGCAGAGCTAGTAGTCCGCTGGCACCTGTGATCTGCTCGATGAATCCATTATTTGATCCAAAGGCATAGAGAACAGGACCTCCCAGCATTGCAAGGCACATAAAAGAAATTGAAAAACTAAATGTCTTTCTTGAAATGCAGGACACGAGAAAAATTGCCAAACTCACACTCAGGATATGCGTAATGGCCCACATCTGATCGTTGTATTTCGCGGCGAACCCTGCCCAATCTCCCTGAGTAAATGAATCGATGACAGAGAGAATTGGAAGCATTAGTAGAAGCACGGAGATCGGAGTTCCGTCTGCCTTATTCCTGCTCCAGCGTCGAGAGATTGCTATTGACATGAATATGTAAATGAGCATCAAAATGAATTGGTACCCGAGCAATGTCTGGAGCCAGTGAGAAGCACCGGTCCAGAAAGAACGTAATGCAAGGGAGATTGAGTATTGCGGGTCAAGAATCTCGAGTGCATGTTGACCTCTAGAAATTTTTTCTGCAGCAACCGAGAGTGGCGAAACAAATAACTGATGAAAAACGGCAAGTAGCAATACGGAAACGGACTGAATCCCCAGATTTATAAAAATTGATCTGAGCGAACGTCTGAGCATTAATGGAATGACGACTGAAATTAGGAGAATTCCCAGTCCTGTTGAGAGTTTTGCGAATGTTCCAATCCAGATTGCAGTCGACAGTGCGAAATTAGTCAGCACCAACACGAAAAACTTTTCGGACGATGGTTTCTCTAATCTTAGGATGGCACCGAGTCCAAGAGAGATACAACAGAGATTTAACCAGTTGTACGAAGGCGACAGGATTCCAAGTGCGTAATAAAACGGGACCACAAGCAGTCCTGAAGTTATGACAATCCACTTGGTGAGTCTGTGACTATTTTCCGGAAGATATTGAGAAATGGCTTTACTTACGTAAACACCACTCATCCCCAATACGAAATAACCACCGATTCGAAAAAGCCAGACTTTCTGCAGACTTAATCTGAACAAGATTCCGGTGTAGTCGCCGAATGGATTATGAAATGCCATTTCATTGCTGACTTTGTGAACTGAGAGCAGGTACATGCCTTCATCGGTTATGTCAAGCCCGTGGAAAGCGTTCTTGATCAGTAAGAGAAAACTGAGAGAGATAAAAAAAGTAAACGATATGAAAATTGCCAGCAGCGATAGATGCGTCTTGTCCCGAATGAGTTTGGATTGGCGATTAGAAAGCTCAGGATTCATTTGAGGTTTGTCTCGATAGAGCTTGAAAAGCCTCAAACGCCTCTTTGAGCTCTCTAGTTAGAGGAACCATAGAACCATTAAGCAGATGTGAGACAGCTAAGTCAACATCAGTTTCGCTGTAGCCAAGTCGGGACATCCCAACTCTGTTTACATCGTGAATGCGACATGGATTGCCGTAAGCCTTTGCAAAGGGCAAAATGTCGCGCGAAAGGACAGACCCCATACCAATCATTGCCGCAGTGCCTACAACCCTGTGTTGATGAACCACAGTACCCATACCAAGATTTGCACCCTCTTGAATAACGGCGTGGCCCCCAAGCGCCACGTTGGAACTGAGTGTCACGTTGTCACTGATATTGCAATCATGGGCAATGTATGTCTGATTCATGATGTAGCAATTGTCGGCAATAAAGGTGCCAGAAATAAATCCCGCATGAATAACGCAAGATTCTCTGATGACATTGTTATCTCCGATATTGACCTTGCCAAAGTGAATTCCCTGCTCCCAGGCCGTGGGCCGTTCCGCATCTCTTATCTCTGCTGGCCCGCCAATAGAGACATGGGTACCGATCCAGTTGTTGTTGCCAAGGCACACATTTCCAAGCAATGTGACGTATGGACCGATGATGTTCCCGCTGCCGAGTTCCACTGAATCACCAATGATTGCGGTGGGATGGATTGAATTCATGAAAGCACCGTTCGTCGTAAGCCTGTTTGAGCCTAAATCAAGTCGTTTCACCTAGACGATGAATTGCTACAAACTATGCTCAGAAG
>JAURLB010000207.1 GCA_030831445.1 Candidatus Nanopelagicales bacterium
AGAGAGTTGAGCCGGCCGGTAGCGGTGAAGAGACGAGTACGACAGATGTTGTGCCAGTAAGGTTGCTTGCGAATACCCAGACCACTGTTGCTCCAAGAAGTGCGACAAGAATTCGTCGATGGCGAAGCAGGAACTTTTCAAAGAATGTTCGATTGAGTTTCATGCGCAGATCATGCAAGGAAAATTAGTCTTGCGAAGATTTCCACATAATTTTCTTTGAGGAACTAGGTCTCGGTACTCTTCGTTTCAGAACTACCCGAATTGCGCGAATCAGTCCTGTAAAAGCCACTTCCTTTGAATACAACACCAGCGGTCGCGAAGATTTTGCGCAATGATCCTTTACATTCAGGGCAAATCGTCAATGCATCGTCAGAAAAAGCCTGCACGACTTCAAAATGATGTTCGCAGTCTTTACACGCATATTCATAAGTGGGCATATTTCCTCCGAGGTGGCAAGTGTGCCACTACAAATTTGTCTTCGCAGACTAGGGTTCTCTCATGCGAGTAGAGTGCATTGGGCTTGGCAAGAGCTTTGGCTCCAAACGTGCGGTCAATGACCTGAGTTTCGTGTTAGAGCCAGGTGTGGTGACTGGATTTCTTGGCCCAAACGGATCGGGTAAGTCCACCACGCTTCGTTTGATGCTTGATTTGGACCGTGGAGATGGTGAAACGCTCTTTGATGGAAAACCGCTCACTGAGTATTCGTCTATTTCAAGAGTTGTTGGCACCCATCTGGACGCGAAATTGTTTCATCCACAAAGAACAGCCAGAAGCCATCTCAGGATGCTTGCGGCAGAATCACGCGTGAGTGATGAACGAGTAGATGAAATAATTGAATATATTGGACTTAAAGATGTTGCCAAGAAGAGAGCAAAAACTTTTTCGCTCGGTATGGCGCAGAGACTAGGACTTGCAGGTGCGGTGCTTGCAGATCCAAAGGTGCTCCTGCTTGATGAACCAGCAAATGGCCTTGATCCCGCAACTATTCACTGGCTTCGAGATTTCCTCAGACAATATGCTGCGATGGGGCGTAGTGTTTTGGTTTCAAGTCACTTGTTGAGTGAAATGGAGTTAATGGCTGAACGAATTATCGTTATCAGTAAAGGTGAGTTACTCGCCAACGAATCAGTCAATGACTTTATTAAGCGAAACCAATCCTTCGCTCTAGCCGTTCGCGTAGATTTACCTGATTCGCTGCAGTCAATTTTGGCAAATCGAGGCATTGATGTCCAGAGAGACGGAGACTTACTCAAGGTGAATATGGACAGTCCACGAGAACTCGGAAATCTCTGCTTTGAAAATTCAATTCGTGTGTGGGAGTTGTATGAAGAGCGTGGCAGTCTTGAACAGACATTTCTTGAGCTGACTAGCCAGTCTGAGGAATACAAGATTGGTGGGGTGTAAGAATGTCGGTATTGCTATACGAATGGCGCAGGATTTCAACCTTGCGGTCAACTTGGATCTTGAGTGGACTCGCGCTTGGACAAGCAGTGCTGATTTTGCTACTGCCATTGCTACTTTCAGTCGAATTTTACCAAAGTACTTCAACCTCTTTGAATGACTTGATTCCTATCACTATTGTGCCAATCTTTATTATTTTCATGTCCACTATTGCCGGTGCAGCATTTGGGCATGACTATCGACATGGCACAATCCGCACTTCGCTCTCTCTTTTCCCAAATAGGTTGGAATTACTCTTTGGGCGAGTAACACTTGTTCTTCTTTTCACGACGTTTGTGTATGCAATGACAGTCTTTGCGCTCATCTTCACAGTTTGGGCTTGGAGCTCAGCAACGGGTGGTTTTGATTGGACCACGTTTGCACCTGCATTTATTCGAGCATTGCTTTATATGACAATTTACAATCTTGGAGTCCTTGCAATAGTTATGCTCACACGAATTCAAGCACTTGGAATCGTGGTTCCATTAATGATGACTCTTGCGGTAGAAGGAATCGTCACCCTAATTTTGAGCTCTCGATATCCTTGGATTTCAGACTACATGCCTTACAGTCAAGGTATTAATTGGGCAATTGGTTCAATGTATGAATCGACCTCTGACTACACATCCATCACTTCTGTTTTTACGTCAATCCCACTGCCATTCCTTGGCTTTAACGTCACACTTTTTCTGATTGCGATTTGGCTCTTTCATCGCCGCGATGCTTCTTAGCCAACTAGAACGGCATCAACATACTGGTCAAATAAATCCATTGGGATGAGGCCTGGTTCTACGAAGCCTGCAATATCTGTAACCGCAATTTTGAATGGCCCACCGTTTTCAAAACTGGGGATCGATACAAGTGCTCGGTCATAGTAGCCTCTTCCTCGACCAAGTCGTCTGCCATCATTAGATGCTGCGAATGCTGGAATAAAAATTATCTGCGCGCTAGATAATTCCACCTGGTCTGAGGCGGGTGCAGAAATTCCCAACACATCAGGCGACCATTCACCGTCATATCGAAACCACTCTAATTCCACGTCGTCAATCACCCGGGGTAGCAAGATTCCGTAGCCCAATTCATCAAGTGTGCTGAGAAGTAAATCAGTCGGAGGTTCGTAGTCCATTGAGACAAAAAGCGCTATCACATCACCTTGGTTGGCGTAACTTTTCACAAACTGCATCGCATTTAATGCAAATGCAGAGGCGCGAGTGTCAGAAGAGCCAGCACGTAATGTGTTTCTCGCCACTTGGATTTCTTTTCGCAGCAGCACTTTTTGCTGATGAATTGACTCATTCGGAGTGGTCACAGGACGATAATGCCACGAGCGTTCTAGGGTATGGGATTGAGAAAGGGTTGCAATGCGAAGTGTTGATGAGCAAATTGCGCGACTTCTGAGCACAATTGATGCGCTTGAGCCATTTCCTGTCTCACTCACTGATGCTCGGGGCTGTATTGCCGCTGAACCGGTCTACTCAATGCGAATGCTTCCACTCTTTGATTCAGCAGGAATTGATGGTTATGCAGTCATCGCTGGAGATGTTGCAAATGCTCATTCAGGTGCACCTGTAACGCTTGAAATCCTTGATCGGGTGATGCCAGGACGAATTCCTACAAGTATTTTGCGAAGTGGATATGCAGTGCGAGTCTTCACTGGCTCGCACCTACCTGAGAATACGCAGTCAATCGTAAACATTGACGATGTAGAAGAGTCAGAAACAACTATTCAGATTTCGAAATCTGTTGAATTTGGAGCGAACATTCGATTTGCTGCGGAAGATGTGCAAGAGGGAGATCTGGTCATCGATGAAGGTCAATTAATTGGTCCCACTCAGATAGCACTCTTAGCCTCAGTTGGGCGTGGCAATCTCACCTGCTTTCCGCGGCCACGAATAGTTGTCTTGAGTATTGGTTCTGATTTGCTTGAACCTGGAACTGTACTTTCTCCCGGCAAGAGCACTGACACAAATGGAGTGATGCTTGCCAGTGCTGTGGTTGAAAGTGGTGGAATCGCGTATCGCGTTGGACCTATAGCAGACGACCCCAGTTCAATTCGACGTGTACTTGAAGAGCAACTGGTGAGAGCTGATTTAGTGATTGCAGTTGGCGGTTCAAGTTCAACGGCCTACGACTCGTTACTTCAAGTTGGCAAAGAGATTGGCGAGATGGAGTATGCAGGAGTCGCAATCCACCCCAAAATCGCACATGGCTTTGGCCGAATTGGTGACGAAAATATTCCAATCATTGTGTTACCAGGTAACCCAGTTACAGCATTTCTGGCTTTTGAAATCTTTGTAAAACCCGTCATTATGAAACTCAGGGGAGTCGAAACCTTTGGTGAGCGTAGCTATCACTCAGCCCTGTTGTCAGGTCGAGTCGAGTCGATGCCAGGTAAACGTCAGTTCGTGCGCGCCAGCTTTGAGATAGATGAGCAAGGGCGTAATCGTGTGACACCACTTTCAAATCAAGCGGTTCATTTGATTGCGGGATTGGCGCAAACTGATTGCCTCATCATTATTCCTGAAGCAGTACTCGAGGTGAATGACGGCGATGTGGTGGACATTTTGATGCTGTCAGGGATCGACACGTGATTGCATGGCCAATAGTTCTTGAACATGGGGATGTGATTCTCAGGCCTTTGAAATTTTCCGATAGACGGGAATGGAATGAGGTTCAAGGTCGCAATCGAGCATGGCTGAAGCCGTGGCAGGCAACATTGCCAAGTGGCCAGAAACCTAGCGAAAGCTTCATGGACCATCTGCGATACCAGAATAGACAAGCTCGCTCTGGGCGCGATTTTGGCCTTGCAATCATCCATGAGGGGAAGTTCGCTGGGGGAATAACTCTGGGCAATGTGACCTGGGGAAGTGCCAGAAATGCCTATATTGGCTACTGGATAGACAGTTCTCGAGCAGGGATGGGCATTACCCCAACCGCCGTAGCAATGCTTTCAGATTGGGCGATATTGGTCGGAGAACTTCACCGAGTCGAGATTTCAATCCGACCCGAGAATGCCGCATCAATTCGTGTAGTTGAAAAACTTGGTTTCAAACAAGAAGGGTATCGGGTGCGATTTTTGCATATCGATAATGATTGGCGCGATCACGTTGTGTATGTCATCACTGAAGAGCAAGTACGACAGCAAAAACTGACAACTCAGCGACCATTAATCCATTCGCGACACGTTGCCTAATTCACGCTCAAAATTGTCCGATTTGGCTATTTTTTGCCTGTGGGATCTGGAATTTTGCTACTTGCAATAGTCGTACTCTGGCTACTCTTTTTGGTCCCTATGTTTGTGAAGACCTATCAAGAAAATGATGTGCAAAGTGTTGATTCATTTCGAAGTGCTATGAACACACTTAACCAAATGTCAAAGCGTAAGCAATCTGTAACTGTGTATTCGCGCTCCGCTGTCCGCGCTGGTGAAAAGAATCCACACCTGCAGCGAACGCTGATGTTGCGCAGAAAAGTTTTTGCCTCAATTATGTTGGTGCTGATTTTTGTTGTACTTGGAGCAATAACGGGCACACTTGAAACTTCTGCATTACTCCTTCCAACTTTTGCATTTGCGACATACATTTTTTGGGTAAGGAATCAATTGAGCGATCGCTTAACACCTCGAGGGAATGCAGCGACTAAACCAAGAAGTGTGAGAACTCACTCGCTGGCAGCACTTGCACGACTACGGCGCCAGGCTAGTGAAGTGCTCACTAAAACCGAACCAGAATTGAAAACGCAAGAAACACCAGCCTGGCAACCGCTTGGAACATTTCAACAACCTGAGATTGTTCTGCCGAGCTACATTGAATATAAAAAAGAAGTTGCACTCAAAGAGCCCATTGAAGAATGGGATGGAAAGGCAATGCTTGAAGAGGCTGAGCGGCAAAAACGTGCTCGCGATCTTGCGGAACTTGTGGCTGACGTTCCGCCATCTTCAATTGAACATGCCGATGATGACACTCAAGATATCCCGCGGGTGATGGGCGCTTAAATCCAAGAACTAAACCACATATGCATTTGCCAATATGTGTAAGGAATGACTTCACCAACCCATATTGGGTAAAAGAAAATGCTCACGAGGACACTTGCTGTTACGAACACGCCTACCCCAGCAGCAGCTTTTGCTCTACCTAGCCGAATTTGATACGGCGAACCAAGAATGAGTGACAACGAATACGCCAAAGCGAGAACGATTGCTGGAAGCAAAACTATTGTGTAAAAACCAAAGACAGTTCGTTCTTGAAAAAATAGCCAAGGCATCCATCCAGCGAGGAAAAATCCAAGGATAAGCACGGATCGAGCGTCAATATATCGAATAATTCGCCATAGTTGATGCACGAGCGCAAGGGTTCCAGCCCACCATATCAATGGATTTCCAAGCGCTAAAACTTCGGCGGCACAACCGTTACTGCTACAACCATTTTTGCCATTTGCATAACTTTCGAAGAAGAATGAGGTTGGTCTAATTTGTAGGGGCCATGTCCAAGGATTAGCGCTGTATGAATGTGAGACTGTGAGATTCACATGGAAATTCCACATTGCGATGTGATAGTCGATGAGGTTTTGTAACGCGTCTGGAAGTGGTGTGTCACTCTGGGCATTTCGCATCCAACCATTGTCCGTTAAGAACCAGCCTGACCATGAAAGTATGTAGATGCTAGGTACCAAAAATAACGCAATTGGAACTAGTGGCACTACATCGTCACGCAACACACGTTTCCAAACACTTAACATTCCTAAACGGGTGCGAACACGAAGCCCATAAAAGACAATGAATCCCGCGAAGACCGGCGCAAACCACAATGCCGACCACTTGGTTGCTACGGCGAGTGCTGTAAAAATAATCGCAAGAATCAGCCATGGGCGAATTCGCCGAAGTTGTTCGCCGTTTTGCAGTTTCCGGTAAAGCATGTCCCTGTCGGCGAGTAAACAAGCGAATGCCAGTAGCAGAAAGAAGGTTAAGAATTGATCCAGCAATGCAACTCGTGAATGAACAATTGCCATGCCATCAATCGTGAAGAAGAGTGCAGCTAAGAATGCCGCGAGCTGATGTTGAAAGAGCCGCAGTGCAACTCGATGAATCACCAACACCATCGCGATTCCAACAAGTGCCGCCATGATGCGCCAGCCAAAAGGATTGAGACCATAGATTGACTCACCTATTGCAATCAGCCATTTGCCGACTGGAGGGTGAACGATGAACGACCCTTCAGTGAGGAGAACATCCGTTTGGCCACCAAGGATTAGGGCGTCCGCATTTTCAATATATTTCGATTCATATCCATTGTTCAGCAAGGCCCAGGCATCTTTGGCATAGTACGTCTCATCGAAAACAA
>JAURLB010000208.1 GCA_030831445.1 Candidatus Nanopelagicales bacterium
GAAGATGGAACGATTCAAGGTGCATTGGAGTTTGCTGGTATTCCATGTGTGGGAGCCGGGAGTCTTGCATCGGCGCTCGCAATGGACAAGTCACAATTTAAAACGATTATGAAAGCATGCGATATCCCAACGGTTGCGGGAGTGAGCATTACGAGAAAGTCGTGGAATACAAGCCAAAAAGCTTGTCTTCAAAAAATACAGCAACTTACGTTTCCAGTATTTGTGAAACCTGCACGCGCAGGTTCGAGTGTAGGTGTGAGCAAAGCAAATGACGAGGTAACTCTTATCAAGGCAATCGAATTAGCAAGTAAGACTGATGACTTTATTGTGGTTGAGCAAGCCGTAGGAAACCCGCGAGAAATTGAATGCGGCGTCATCATTCAGCATGGTGTGGCGAAAGCTTCAGTCCCTGCAGAAATCAAAGTGAAAAGTGGCTACGATTTTTACTCGTATGAGGCGAAATATGTTGATGACTCAACCGATTTGATTGTTCCAGCACAACTCGAACCCGAAGTTGCAGAAAAGATTCAAGCTTTAGCGCTCAAAACTTTCGAAGCAATTGGTGCAACAGGGTATGCCCGAGTTGACTTCCTGATAAGTGATGATGGCACTATTTACGTCAATGAATTAAACACTATTCCGGGCTTTACAAACATTTCAATGTTCCCCCGAATGTTTGTTGCCTCGGGCTTTTCATACAACGAGCTTGTTGATATTTTGATTCACGATGCATTGACGCGGCATGGGTAAAGAATTCGAACTTATTCGGCGGATCACTGAAAAGTTTTCTCTCAATTCCTTTGTCCACGTTGGGCCAGGTGATGACGCTGCAGTTCTTGATATTGAAGGAACTTCAATCGCTATCGCTACTGACATGATGGTTGAAAACGTCCATTTCAAAACGAATTGGCTCACCCCAATTGAACTCGGTCAACGAATAGTCGCTCAGAATTTCGCAGACATAGTGGCAATGTCCGCTACACCAATTGCCATCACGGCATGCGTGAGTGCACCGAGCAATACTGAACCGACGTGGTTTGAAGCATTGGCCGTTGGCATGCAGGCTGAATGTGACCTTGTAGGTGCAAGTGTGGTTGGGGGTGACCTTTCTACTTCAAAAGAGATAACGATTTCAGTGACCGCACTCGGTTTGCTTTCGAACTCTCCAGTTGTACGCAGTGGTGCAGGTCCTGATCAAGTTGTTGCACTCGCTGGCACGCTCGGCTATTCAGCCGCGGGTCTTGCATGTTTGCAATTTGGCCACAGTGCACCAAAAAAGTTTGTAGAGAATTTTCGTGTGCCAAAACCGCCCTATCATGCAGGGATGGCTAGTGGAACAAGTGCAACTGCGATGATTGATATCAGTGATGGGCTCATCTCTGATGCGTTACACATTGCTTCACAGAGCCAGGTTGAAATTCACCTGGATGCAGCCGCCATCGCGCCAGAGCCAGAACTTGAAAGTTTGGCTTCGGCACTTTCTCAAGAAGCCTTGTCGTGGATTTTGAATGGGGGAGAGGAGCATTCGCTCCTTGCCACATTCGAGGCTGGTCGCTCACTTCCAGAAGGTTTTCGGCCAATCGGGCACACACGGGCGGGCACGCCTGGCGTGTATATGGGAGGAATTTTGCAAGAACCGAATGGTTTTACCCATTTCTAGACCTCAATTTGGGCGCCGTCCGCCTCTGGGCTAACCTACGCCCCTACTCAAAAAAGGAGTTCCCGTGGCGGCAAACTGCGAAGTATGTGGAAAGAGTCCGAATTTCGGGCATTCCATTTCCCATTCTCACATTCGAACCAAGCGTCGTTGGAATCCAAATATTCAGCGTGTTCGCGCTCTTGTCGGTGGTTCACCGAAGCGCCTCAATGTTTGTGTAGCCTGTATTAAAGCAGGAAAAGTTACCCGCGCTCGATAAGTAATCAATGCCCAGCGAAGCCGAGATTATTCGCCTGTGGCTTGCGCGCGGTGTTGTTCTTCTCAAACAACATATTTCCGAACTCAATACTTTGAATGTCTTTCCTGTAGCGGATGCAGACACTGGAACAAACCTCTATCTAACTTTTGAATCTGCTCAACGATTTGAATTAGCCCGCACAGGTGGAAACAATGATCTGCTCGATGCACTCTCGGCAATGGCGAAAGGCGCGCTTGAAGGTGCTCGAGGTAACAGTGGAGTGATAGTGGCCGAAGCATTAATGGGTGCAGCCGAATCGTTCGATGCTTCCCAGTATTCACTTTCGACATTATTGAAACATGCAGCACGCAATGCTCGAGCGTCGGTATCGGAACCTCAACCAGGAACGATTCTGGATGTGCTGGACGATGTGGCGAATATGAATTCAGACAATCCTCGAGCGATAGCTGAACATGCTCGCCGCGTCCTTTTGGAAAAACGAGATCTCTTGCCGCAGTTAAAGAAGGCTGGTGTGGTCGATGCTGGTGGTCGTGGGCTCGTCATCCTGCTCGATGCCCTAGCCGATGTTTGCCTTGGTGTAGAAACCCAAAGTCCACCAGTTGGGTATGTGCCGGCAAGTTTTCCTAGCAATGAGTGCGAAGCTGATAGAGCTTTTGAATTAATCTTCAAGACAAGCCAGACCGATATCAAAGCACTGCAAGTGCAGTTGCAGCCGCTGGGCACAAGTATCACCACCACATCAGATACCGAAATGACGAAGGTGCATATACACACTGATGCTCCGAAAGTCGTGCTTGAGTGCATAGAGCGCGACTCAAAAGTTTGGGATATCAATGTTGAATCCTTACAACCGGCTCAAGCCAACGTTGGATGTGTCGCCTATGCAACAGGTATTGGAAACCTCATGCACTTAGTCACGCTTGGGGTGACAGCACTGAGCGATAGTGATCACCTAATCACTGAGAGTGATCTCACGCAAGCAGCTTTGAAATCTAATCATGCATCAGTAATTCTGGTCCTTGAGCCGCAGCATCAACATTTTGCGAAATCTGCGATTGCAAAACTTCGGGAATTCAATGTGAGCGCGGATGTTATTGTTTCATCTTCGGTCGTTTCAACATTGGCGGCAATTTCAGTTTTCGATGCGTCCAGTGATGTGCAAAAAAACCGCGAATCGATGGTTGCGGCAATGACTGGGATTGAGAGTTTTCTGATTGAATCAAGTGACTATCAGGTGTTGAATCCAGAACGGCTCAAGAGCGCTGAAGCCATCACAGTTGTCTGGGGAGATTCTGCAGACATTAGAGCGAAAACTTCGCTACGACACTACATTCGCGAACACGCCACAGACTCAGATTTCATTGAAATACAAGGTGATCAAATGAACTCTATTGCGATTGTGGGGTTGGAATGACATTTCAGCTCAATACATCTCTCACCATTGCACTTGGAGCCAAAACTGCGCAAAGTTTGAAGAAAAGTTTCGACATGCACACTGTTGAGGACCTGCTACGTCATTTTCCTCGCCGTTACGCAAAACGTGGTGAACTCACTCCGATGGATAGTTTGCAACTTGATGAAAACGTCACTGTGATGGCAGAAATCCAATCTGTGAAGAAACGTCCCATGCAGAAAAAGCGCGGTCACATTCTTGAAGTATCAGTCACCGATGGAAGTGCTTCGTTGACGTTGACATTCTTTAATCAAGATTGGCGAGAACGAGATTTAAGGCCCGGTCGAATGGGATTATTCAGTGGAAAGATCAGCAGCTATCAAAACAAGCGACAGTTGGCCCATCCAATTTACCTGCTCGCACCCGACAACGAAGATTTAGACCCCGAAGCAATCGAAACGTTTGCTCGACCTTTAATTCCAGTGTATCCGGCCACTTCAACTATGCCGACCTGGCGAATTGAAAAGATGCTCAGCCTGGTACTCGATGGGTTAAGTGAATCTATTGATGATGGGCTTGATGCTGAGATTGTTGGGCAATATTCTTTCTATTCACTCTTCGAAAGTTTTCAAAAACTTCATCGCCCCAGCACTCTCGAAGAAGTAGAGGCGGCAAAACAGCGTTTCGTGTTTCTTGAAGCATTGCAATATCAGTTGATTCTGCTTCGCAATCGCGCACTGTATGCCAAAGCCAATGCCAAACCCGTTACAGCAGGCGCAAATTCGCTCTTAGCGACATTTGATGCAGATTTACCATTCGAGTTGACCCAGGGACAACTTCGCGTGTGTGATGAAATATTCGGAGATTTAGCCCAACCACACCCAATGCACCGACTTCTTCAAGGCGAAGTTGGTAGCGGTAAGACAGTGTGCGCTTTACGATCAATGTTGCGCGTAATCGAAGGGGGCGGTCAAGCCGCATTGCTTGCACCGACCGAAGTTTTAGCCTGGCAACACTTTCGCTCTATATCTGCCTTATTACCTCAGAATATCAATGTCACCCTGCTCACCGGGTCAATGAAGGCAGCATCTGTGCGCAACGCACTCGAATCCATTGCGGACGGTTCCTCAAACATTGTGATCGGAACACATTCGCTGATTCAAGATCGCGTTGAATTTCAGAATCTTGAACTTGTTGTAATCGATGAACAACATCGATTCGGCGTAGAGCAACGAGCAGCACTTGCTTCAAAGGCGCCCGCAGGGCTTCGACCACACGTTTTGGTCATGACAGCGACCCCAATTCCACGAACAGTAGCAATGACAGTTTTTGGCGATCTCGATATCTCAACCTTGCAGGAGCTTCCCCAAGGAAGAAAACAAATTGAAACTTTTGTCGTAGATATGAATGCTAAACCACACCACGTCGAGCGGGCTTGGAATCGAATTATCGAAGAGGTCTCTCATGGCTTTCAGGCGTACGTGGTGTGTCCGAAAATCTCCCCGAAAGTAAGTGAAGAGCAAGACGCAGAGAGTAACGAGAGCCACCTCAATGATGTCGAAGGAGTGATGAAGTATTTATCGCATGGACCACTGAAGTCACTTCGGTTGGCACAATTGCATGGACGAATGACGAGCGATGAGAAGGAAACGACAATGCAGGCGTTTACCCTGCGAGAAATTGATGTCCTGGTAGCAACTACCGTGATTGAAGTCGGAGTTGATGTAAAGAGCGCAACTGTTATGGTGATTATGGACGCAGATAATTTCGGTATCTCTCAATTACATCAGTTGCGTGGACGAGTAGGGCGGGGTGAGCACCCGGGGCTTTGTTTATTGATGACAAAGGCAGATCCTGATTCAAGTAGTCGAATTCGACTCGATGCTGTCGCTTCAACACTTGATGGATTCAAACTTTCAGAAGTTGACTTAGAGCAACGCAGAGAAGGAAATGTATTAGGAAGTCAACAAAGTGGGGTGCGCTCAAGTTTGCGTTTACTGCGGGTGCTCAGAGATGAATTCATCATTGAGAGTGCTCGCTCATGGGCTCAGTCCATCTTGGAGAAAGACCCGGACCTTACAAGTCATCAGCAGTTGCGCATGTCCATACTTGCACTTGAGAATCAAAGCGAAGCAGAATATTTGGAAAAAGTATGAGAGTCATCGCAGGAAAAGCAAAGGGACACACCTTACGAGTTCCAAAGTCTGGCGTCAGACCAACGAGTGAGCGGGTGCGAGAATCAATTTTTAATCGTTTATCTGCGAGCCAGATTGATTGGGAATCTACGAAAGTACTTGATTTGTTCGCCGGAAGTGGGGCATTTGCTATTGAAGCACTTTCCCGCGGCGCGACGACTGCGTGTGCAATTGAAAAAGATACGTCGACTACCTTGCTCATTCTGGATAATGCCACTCGAGCGAAATTACCGATTGAAGTTATCCCAGGCGATGTCACGAAAGTCATGAGTACACGACTCGCTGGAATTTACAATTTAGTGTTTATCGATCCGCCA
>JAURLB010000209.1 GCA_030831445.1 Candidatus Nanopelagicales bacterium
AGATCTCGCACCACTTCAGCGATTTTGAATACATCACCTGAAGCCAATTTTTCAACATTCGCTTTGAATCGTCGAGACCAGTTTGTTGGCTCTTCCACATAGGGTTGCTTTAACAAACTGAAAACTTTCTTGAGTTCCTGCGGACTCACAATATCTCTGACCCCGACATATTCCGCCATAGCGGCTGGAAGTTCAATCATGAGGCCACTGGAAATCACTTTGAAATTGATACATTGATGGTCTTCACCTTTAATGACGCGTGAACTGATACTTTCAATTACCGCGGCACCGTGGTGCGGATAAACCTTGATTTCACCGACTTTAAATTGCATTCTGAGCCTCCGAGCGGCAAAGGGTAACCTGAGAGGGGCCATCTTTCAAAAATTCGACGAATTCGCGAGGCATATCGTGGTAACTGAGACCCTCACCACATCTCATTCTTCCCAAGCCCCTATTACCCTTAGCCTCATGCGTCGACTACTTATTGTGCTCCTATCTGGACTTTTGCTCAGTGCCTGTGGATATGGAAACGCGCTGCCTCCAACAGCAACGATGAGTCCATTCGGTAATGGTAAGGACACAAAAGTTGGGGATTTGCTGATCCAAGACATTACTGTTGTCACCAACCTTGATACTACTTTTAGTGGACTCTCACTCTCGGTAATCAATAACACACTCGATGAAGACACACTCATTGGGGCTGTGATTGGTGATGTGGAACTTGAATTCTTGAGTGATGAAGCAGTTGTCTCCACGCTTCTTGTGAAACCTCGCTCAACACTGCGGCTTGGACACGCTTCAAGTTTGAAAGCACTGGGGCAACCAGAACTAACAATTGGATCGTTTATCAATATCGGACTAGTTTTTCAGAAGGCCGGAATTGTTGAAACGCGCGCTATGGTTGTGACGAACACTGGAATGTATTCAGATGTTTCTTTACCCGCGCCGCTAGTCACGCCAAGTATTAAACCCGAAGATCACGGGGCGGATCACTAGCTTTCGAATTTGTAGCCAAGGCCTCGCACTGTCAATAAATGAACTGGCTCGGCTGGGTCTTTTTCAATCTTTGCCCGCAAACGTTTAATGTGAACATCGAGCGTTTTCGTGTCACCAACATAGTTGTTTCCCCACACTCGATCTATGAGCTGGCCGCGAGTTAACACTCGTCCAGAATTTCTCACTAAAAGTTCAAGCAAATCAAATTCTTTCAGTGGTAATGAAATCGCATCGCCTCGAACCGAGACGCTGTGACGATCAATGTCTATTCGCACCGGACCAACCTCTAGGACGCCGTAGTCACTCGCAACTTCAACATCATTACCCCGACGTAAAACCGCGCGGATACGGGCGACTAACTCTCTGGAACTGAAAGGCTTTGTCACATAGTCATCTGCACCAAGTTCTAGGCCAATGACTTTGTCTACTTCTTCGTTTTTCGCTGTCACCATGATGATTGGAACGTTGGATTTTGCACGAATGTTCTTGCACACTTCAAGTCCGTTGATACCAGGCAACATCAAATCAAGAAGAATGAGATCTGCTCCTTCTTTCTCAAATGTCTCCACAGCGGCTTGACCATCCTGAACGAGTTTGACTTCAAACCCTTCTTTACTCAGAACAAATGCGAGAGCATCTCGAAATGATTCTTCATCTTCTACAACCAATATTTTGCTCATGCACTGTCTCCCAAGATAACGTTTGTTTCAGCGATTGCAGTGTTGCGCTCTGGAATTCGCATGGTGAATGTTGAACCATGTCCAGGTTCTGACCAGACGCTGCAAGTTCCACCATGTCCTTGACATACATTTTTCACAATGGCTAGCCCCAAACCTGTGCCACCTGTAACTCGGCTTCGAGCCGGGTCAACACGATAAAACCTTTCAAAAATCCGCTCTTGCTCATGTTGCGGAACACCTATGCCCTGATCAACCACACTTATCTCAACATGACCATCTAACAGTGCTGTTCCAATTGCTACCCGATTGCCTTTCGGTGAATAATGAATTGCATTCAATACAAGGTTTCTAAGCGCACTGACAAGTTGTTGACGATTTCCCCAAAGTTTGAGATTGCCTGTGCCACCGACAACAATTTCAATGTCTTTGTCTTTTGCTAAGAGCTGCACATCATCAAGCGCTTGCGTCACCAATTCGTCGACTTCTACCTCTTCAGTCGATTGCAAGACATCGGAATCTTGAATCCTTGACAAATCAATGATGCTAGCAATCAACTCTGCAAGTCGATCCGCTTCACTCTTCATTCGAGCGCTGAAATGTTGCACCATCTCTGGGTCATCTGCGCCGGCTTGAATGGCTTCAGCTAAGAGAGCGAGCGCCCCAACTGGAGTTTTCAACTCATGTGAAATATTGGCAACAAAATCCCGGCGCACCTTATCGAGCCTTCGCTCTTCGGTGAAGTCTTCAATCAACACCAATGCGTGAAAGTGATTCATTGGTGAGACTCGTAGTCGCAATGTCTGCTCCGGGTGTGTCCGTGTCGCCGCAACGACTATTTCTTCATCCAATGCCGTTTTGGACTCGTGTGCCTTGGAGATGAGTGCGAGTGTTTGCTCTTCCTCTACTTGGTCAAGCACAATTAATCCGAAGGTGTCGAGGGAATCAGACTTCCCCACCACTTTGCCCTCAATTGATGCCACAAACCAGGCCTGAGGAAGGAGCGCGAGAACACGAGCAACGTCAGGACTGACGATAGATTGCAACACGTCTTTTTGCACGGCACAAGAATAGGTTGAGATTGCCGATTGTTAACCTTCGGAGGCCGTTTTAAAATCGTTATTCAACCAATGTTCACCTAAGGGTTTGCTTTTGTTTACCCTTAGGCAATGAAGTCGTAGTCTTAGCAGTTATGAGGACAGACGTGGTCGTAGAGGATCTGGCAAATCGCCGGTTGTTGAAGGTGCATCACAACCTAGTTGAGATGACGCACCTCGTAGAAGTTGCCATGAATGAGGCAACGAGTGCACTATTGAATGCTGACCTGTCACTTGCCCAAAAAATCATCACACAAGATGATGCAATCAACGCCATCAATAACAGTATTGAACAAAACTGCCTGGAAATACTCAGCGCGAATGACTTGACCCCAACTGAAATTCGTATGACCGTTGCAAGCCTACGAATGTCAACCACACTTGAACGAATGGGAGATCTTGCGGCCCACGTTGCCAAACAGGCGCGACTTCGCTATCCCCAGGTATCAGTGCCAGATGAACTCAAACCAACTTTCGCACGAATGGGCGAAATAGCAAATGAAATTGTAAAGCGCACAGGCCAAGTTATTGAAACGGGAAGCTTGCAATTTGCGGCAGACATGGCGAAAAACGATGAAGAGATGGACGCAATTCATCGAGAACTCTTCAGCACAGTCCTTTCACCGGAATGGCGACACGGAGTGGAGTCAGCAATCGATACAACATTACTTTCTCGATTCTATGAGCGCTTCGCTGATCACGGGGTAACGATTGCCAGACGCGTGGCATTCGTAGTCACAGGTGAGGCGTACGGCATGAGCGATCTCAGTCAAATCGATGAAGATTAGGCGAAACGTCTCAGAATGAGCAAGACTTCTCCAGTGCCACGCCTTCAAAAACTCGCACTTATCTCAGTTCATACATCGCCACTCGAAACTCCAGGTATCGGCGATGCTGGTGGAATGAATGTCTACATCGACAAAACAGCACGGGAACTTGCAAAACGTGGCATCGAAATTGATATTTTCACTCGGGCAACTTCGAAAGACCAACCAGCCAACATTGAAGTAACTCCTGGAGTCAACGTCCGATACATACCTGCGGGGCCTTTTGGTGGTCTTCAAAAACAGGATCTTCCAGGTCAGTTGTGTGCAATGACAGCGGGTGTCATGCGAGCCGAAGCAGAGAAACCAGAAGGCTACTATGACTTGATCCACTCACACTATTGGTTGTCAGGTCAGGTGGGTTGGTTAGCGCGCGATAAATGGCAAGTGCCTTTAATTCACACCATGCACACAATGGCGAAAGTAAAGAACTTAGCACTTGCTGAAGATGATTCCCCCGAACCACTCATCCGAGTTGTTGGTGAAGAACAAGTGGTAAAGGTCGCTGATCGACTTGTTGCGAACACTCATCGCGAGGCTGCAGAACTCATTGACTTGTATGACGCACCACCACAAAAAGTTGACGTTGTGCATCCGGGAGTTGACCTAGAAATCTTCACACCTCAAGGCAGAACACTGCGCACAGAACTCGGCATTGAAGACCATGACTTTGTGTTACTTTTCGTCGGCAGAATTCAGCCACTCAAAGCGCCAGACATTGTGTTAAAAGCAGCCTCGGAACTCAAGGCACGATATCCCGAGTTGGCACACCGAATTAGAGTCGTAATTTGTGGTGGGTTTTCTGGGACGGGAACAGAAGCGAAATATTCTCTGACCGCACTAGCGAGCGATCTTCAATTACATGACAATGTGATTTTCTTGCAACCCTTACCACCTGTGGAGCTCGCAGCACTCTATAGAAGTGCTGACCTGTTGGTGGTTCCCTCATATTCTGAGTCGTTTGGGTTAGTTGCACTGGAAGCAAGCGCTTCTGGAACACCAGTGATAGCTGCGGCCGTCGGTGGCCTTGTCACGTCAGTGAAAGATGGAACGAGCGGTGCCCTAATAGGAAACCACGATCCTGTTGCTTGGGCTGAGAAAATTGCAGACGTAGCGCTCAACCCAGAACTACACAAAACTCTCAGAACAGGCGGAATTGATCACGCCAAAAAATTCTCGTGGCAGATAACTGCACAGCACCTGATTGATAGCTATGAGCGTTCAATTTTTGATTTTCGTCGCACCTCAAGTGAGACAAATTCTGCTAGCGCATAATTAGCCTATGGCAAGTAACAAACTTATTCTGCTTCGACATGGCGAGAGCCAATGGAATGCACTCAATTTATTCACTGGCTGGGTTGATGCTGATCTCTCTAAAAAAGGCGTCGCCGAGGCAATGCGCGGTGGGCAGCTTCTTCAAGAACACAACCTGCTACCAGATGTCGTTCACACCTCGCTACTGACTCGTGCCATCAAAACGGCAAACATCGCACTTGAAGAGTGTGACCGCTTGTGGATTGACGTGAAACGTACTTGGCGCTTGAACGAACGACATTACGGCGCGTTACAAGGTAAAAACAAGAAACAAACTCTTGACGAATTTGGCGAAGAGCAATTTCAACTCTGGCGTAGATCTTTTGACGTGCCACCGCCTCCAATTGACCCGTTAAGTGAGTTTGCACAAACGCACGATCCTCGCTACAAAGATATTCCCAGTACAGAATTGCCCCAGACTGAATGCTTAAAAGATGTGGTAGCGCGACTTTTGGGTTATTGGCAGACAAGCATCATTGAAGATTTGAGTGTAGGAAAAACTGTTTTAGTTGTAGCGCATGGAAACTCACTTCGTGCATTGGTGAAGGAACTCGATGGAATATCGGATGCGGATATTGCAAACCTCAACATTCCAACAGGAATTCCATTGCTCTACGAGCTTGATGATGCCTTTACGCCAATCACTCGTGGTGGTCAATATCTAGATCCGGAGGCGGCAAAACTTGCTGCCAGCCAAGTTGCCGACCAAGGCAAGAAATAACTTAGAGCTCCATTAATCGTTGACGTATTTCAACGTGATAGACAATGGTTGCAATGGTTGCAATCACACCCATGATGTGAAAAATTCCGCCTGCGAAAACCACGAGCGCTGATAGCGCAAGACCAATCAGCCACGCAATTCTTGAGCCTTTGCCAATGAAGTCAAATGCTTCACTGCGTCGCCGTA
>JAURLB010000210.1 GCA_030831445.1 Candidatus Nanopelagicales bacterium
GAGCTTCAGGTCCACGATTCAACTGGCTGAGTGCAACAACTGGAACATTGAGTTCTTTTGCAAGCAGTTTCATCTGTCGGGAGAATTCAGAGACTTCCTGTTGACGGTTTTCAACTTTCTTTCCAGACGACATCAACTGGATATAGTCAACAACAACCATACGAATATCGTGTCGCTGCTTGAGTCGGCGTGCCTTCGCGCGAATCTCCATCATGGTGAGGTTTGGAGAGTCATCCAGGAAGAGTGGTTTATCGTGCAGTTCGCCCATTTTCATGGCAAGGGTTTGCCACTGAACTTCACTAATTTTGCCCGAGCGAATAACTGAAAGATCAATGCCAGTCTCTGCTGAAAGCATACGCATGACGATTTCAGAGTTCGACATTTCAAGTGAGAAGAAAGCAACGGGCATATCGCTCTTCAGTGCTGCTGCTCTCGAAATATCCATTGCGAGTGTTGATTTACCAATACCAGGACGCGCTGCAACAATAACAAGTTGTCCGGGTTGAAAACCGTGCGTCACGGAATCAAGATCTTTGAACCCACTTGGAACACCGATAACGCCTTGATTGTTTGAGTTGAGTGACTCAATTTCAGTCAGCACATGGGGCATGAGTTCAGAGAGAGACTTATAGTCTTCTGCGATTCGTCGTTCGTTGACTTGGAACACTTCTGCTTGCGCGCGATCTACTAAGTCGTCGACTTCACCTGTTCCCGTATAACCCAATTGCACAATGCGCGTGCCAGCGTCAACTAGCCGACGCAAGATTGCACGTTCTTTGACTATTTGTGCGTAGTAATCCGCATTAGCAGCAGTTGCAACCCCAGAGACAAGTGTGTGTAGATACGAAGCGCCACCAACTTTTGCTAGCTCTCCACGTTTTGTAAGTTCTGCAGCGACAGTTACCGCATCTGCAGGAGTGTCATGAACATAGTGTTCAAGAATCGCATTGAAGATCATTTGATGGATTGGTTTATAGAAGTCTGCTTCACGGACAATTTCAACTGCATCTGAAATTGCTTCTTTTGAAAGCATCATTGCACCAAGGACTGATGCTTCAGCCGCTAAATCTTGAGGTGGGGTACGCTCATACGTCGCAGGGTCAAAGACACCTGGATCCCTCATCTCATACACGCTCACAGGGAGTATCTAGTCTGAGTGTCTGACAAACTCCAGCCTCCCTGTGGACAGAGGTGTGGATATTCCTGTGAGAAGGTATGGAAAACCTGCGTAAAGACTGTGCATAATTTCTCATAATCTGTGGACAAAGCGACCCATTGAGCCCGATTTGAGCGTCTAAGATTTCCACCGGCTGGGGAAAGAAACCAAATATCAAAATCTCACTATTTGAGAGGTACAAATGCAGTCAGTTGCAATGGTGTGTCTTGGCAATATTTGCAGGTCCCCTATGGCCGAACACGTCCTTCGTCGCAAAGTCAGCGAAGCAGGTCTTGATGTTCACGTCGCGAGCTCAGGTACGGGTGATTGGCATCTAGGCGAGGCAGCTAATCCAAAGACTGCTCAAGTACTCAAAGAACATGGCTACACCTTTGATCACACAGCACAGCAATTTCAATCGACCTGGTTTGAGAAATTCGATCTCATCCTTGTGATGGATAAAAGTAATTTGCAAAACGTGTTATCTCTAGCATCTTCTGAAGAGCAGAAGTCGAAAGTGAAATTACTCAGGGAGTTTGACGCCACTGCTACATCTGGGGCAGAAGTTCCAGACCCGTATAACTATCCGATAGACGCATACTACGAAGTGCTCGATATGGTTGAGGCTGCGTGCGATGGTGTGGTTGAGTTTCTCATGCAAAGAAAAAGGTGAGGCGACATAATCGCCTCACCCAATGTTTTCTTAAAGCGCGACAATCTCAACTGTGAAGCCGGCCTCAACTGCAGGATGTAGTCGAACTACAACCTTGAACTTTCCAACATTCTTGATGTGAGTTTTTGTTGAAACTGCTCGTTTATCAAGGGAGGGTCCACCTGCTTGTTTCACTGCTAAGACAATGTCAGCAGCAGTTACTGAACCAAACAAACGACCCGCTTCACCTGCACGAACTTTCAAAACCACACTAAGGTTTTCAAGTTGGGCTTTAACTTCCTTGGCATGTTCAACATCACGAATCTCGCGAGCCTTTTGAGCACGTTTGATTTGTGTTGATTGTTTTTCGCCACCTTGGGTCCATGCAACTGCGATTCCGCGTGGAAGCAAGTAATTACGGCCGTAACCGTCTTTTACCTGCACAACATCGCCAGGATTGCCGAGACCATTAACGGCTTGTGTCAAAATAACTTTCACGTTAGCTCTCCTATCGGGCAGTTGAGTTGTAAGGAAGCAATGCCATTTCCCGCGCGTTTTTCACGGCCATTGCAATGTCACGCTGGTGACGAGTGCAGCAACCAGTTACTCGACGGGCACGGATCTTGCCTCGGTCTGAGATATATTTCTTGAGAAGTGCTAAGTCTTTGTAGTCGACTGAAGTTGCTTCTTCACGACAAAAACTGCACTTCTTTTTTACAATTTTGCGAGGGTCTTCTTTCGCAATTCTTTGACGACGATCATTGGCCATCGTGGTGCTCCTTTTGGTAGCCCGACATACAGTGTGCCGGGATGGTCCGATTTAGAACGGAGGTTCGTCCGATATTGGTGCCGAACCCCAAGCATTGGTGCTAGTTTCCCAAGACGTATCGGTATCTTCGGAACTGCGTGTTGGTTGACCTGAGGAATTGCGAGCAACTTTTGCAGTTGCAGTTCGCAACACTGGGCCAATCTCATCTACATCAACATCTAATGAAACTCGTTTTTCGCCTTCTTTAGTTTCATACGTACGTGGACGAAGTTTTCCACTCACCAATACGCGAGTGCCACGTGTTAATGACTCAGCAACATTCTCTGCATACTGACGCCACACCTGGCAACGCAAATAGGTGGTTTCGCCATCTTTCCATTCATTGGTGTTCTTATCCAAAGTACGTGGAGTGCACGCAACAGTGAAGTTAGCAACTGCAACACCTGAGGGTGTGAACCGCAATTCAGGATCTGCAGTCAAGTTACCAATAAACGTTACTTGGACATCACCAATCGCCACGGTTAACGCTCATCCGGACGGGTGACTTTGGTTCGCATAACTGATTCATTGAGATTCAATTGACGATCCAATTCAGCGATAGCTTCTGGATTACAAGTGACATCGAGAACCGCGTAGATACCTTCTGATTTCTTATCGATTTCATAGGCAAGACGGCGACGTCCCCAGATATCAACTTTATTTACTGAGCCACCATCTTTTTTGACAACATTGAGATAGGTGTCGAGAGACGGGGCAACTGTTTTTTCTTCTAAATCAGGATCAAGGATGACCATGACTTCATATTTCCGCATGCTACGTAGTACCTCCTACGGGCTATACGGCCACGGACTTTCCGTGGCAGGAGGGCGTGCGTTCTTGAGCCGAAGCTCAATGACCGGCGTAGGTTACAAGGCTTGGCTGAGATGGCCAAAATGAGCCCGATTTTCCTCATTTAGGCTAGGTGTATGCGGCTAGTGACCTGGAATGTGAACTCAATTGGGGCTCGACTTGATCGAGTGCTTGCCTGGTGTGAAGAACATCAACCAGACCTCATCGGCATACAAGAATTGAAATGCACCGATGATGCATTCCCCCACGATGCCTTTTCACATCTCGGTTACATCTCATACACCCACGGCACGGGCAGATGGAATGGTGTTGCCCTACTCGCGAAATCTTCGGTTCGTGACGTAACGAAAAATCTCAATGCGCAGCCACTCTATGAAGACACTACTGAACCGCGTGCAATTGCCTGCACGTTCAAAGATGTCCGAGTGTGGAACCTATACGTTCCCAATGGGAGGGAACCTGGACATGAGCACTTCGCATACAAACTCGAATGGTTAAAGTCACTCAAAGAGACAATTCATGCAGAATTAAATGAATACAAGCAACTCGTTGTAATGGGTGATTTCAATATCGCACCGACAGATGATGATGTGTGGGATATCAAAGATTTTGAAAACTCAACCCATGTCACAGTAGAAGAGCGCAATGCATTAGCAAAAGTGCTACAACTTGGACTCGTGGATGTAATGCCACGTAGTCTAAAAGGTAAGCCTTTTACTTTCTGGGATTACCGAGCACTCATGTTTCAAAAAGCGATGGGGATGAGAATTGATTTAGTTCTAGCAACTGATACGTTCAAGAGTCGAATACAAGATATTTGGATTGACCGAGAAGAACGAAAGCTTAAGGGTGGCTCGGATCATGCACCGGTTGTGGTTGATTTCGAATAGCTGATCGCATCACAACGCTCAAAGCAAATATTGTTGAAACAAAATGTATCAGGATAAAGTAGGAATAAGTTGACTCTGAAATCGAATATGGCTGCTTTACATATGACCCAATAAAGGCCCAAACCGCAAAGAAGTAGAGCACTTGAGATATATTCCATTGGATCCAATTCCACCGATTCGTAATCACGAGAGCAAAAAGTGGAGTGAGCCAAAGCCAAAATTGTGGTGAATACACCTTGTTCATTAACACAAAGACACTCAGTACCAGCGTGACAGAGACAAGAAAGTCGATTCTCTGTCTGAGCGCAAAAACAACGCCGTAGGCAATTGCAACACTGATCAGTCCGAGAGTGTTAGCAACTGACGTGGAGATTCTGAAGTCCGTGAGAAACAGTGTTGCTAAATATGGTGATCCAAAATCAATGCCACGCTCACGTGAGAAAGTAAAGAAGCGAATCCAGCCATCGAATGCGAATAATATGAAAGTGATGTTCACAATCACCCAGCTCACTATCGCGGCACTAACACTTTCAAGAATTGCTTTGAGATTTCGCTCTTGATACAAGTACACAATCGCTACAGGTAATATCAATATGGGAAAGAGTTTGGCGCTCATTCCGAGCCCAAGTGCAATTCCCATATTGATATAGCGTTTTTGTTGGAAAAAGTAGAGTCCCAGAATCATCAACATAATTGCCATTGCATCCCAGTTAATACCAAGAACTAACAGCAATGCAGGTGAGAGAGCAAACCAGCGTGCTGCCTTTGGACTAAGTTTGTGAAGATACCAGACTGCAATCACGATGAAGAGTAGATTGATTGTCCAATTCACATACGTAAAGAATTGCCAAGATTCCGGGCTTACGAGGTTTGTGATTACACTGGCAAAGAACATTTGTAATCCGATAAGAACAGGATATTCAAGAAATTGCCCATCAGATTGAATTTGAAAATATGGAATGATTCCAAGATAAAAGTCTCGAGCACCATACAGTGCTGAAACATCTGAATAGCACGTGCGCAAGACACTAGAAAAAATCGAAAGAGAACCTTGAGTCTGGCACTGCACCTTGAGTGCAAAACCAAGGATTGAACTCACTACCGCAATCAGAAGTGTCATTGAACGAAAGCTCACACATCTCCATTCAATACCGGATCTTTTCCTGGCGTATGCACAATTTCAGCGGCTTTAATGCCACACCACAACACTCCAGACCACATCACAATTGCCGAAATTGCATACCAGGACACATCCAGTCCACGATCTCCCACAAACTTTTCTGCATACAACCACACAGCAGCAACCCACACTGTGAAGACGCCAGAGATACTCATCACAAATTTGCGAACTGGATATGCCAGGAGTAACGCCCAAAAGAGATGCAGGACCTCACTTGGGCCAATCACATTTGTTGTAAGCGTCTGGGTCGCAATGAAGAGCAAAAGGATAATTTCAAGCCGAATGCGATTTCGAGAACGAGAGAACTTCAACCAAATACTCAAAGCAACAACGAGCACTAGTCCAAAGAAGTATGGAATGAAATTTGTTGGTGGAGTGAAATTGCCGAATTGAGATAATACATACAAGCCAGTTCCGTCACTAAATGTTGGTGTAATTGAGACGAAATCACGTGTTGTAAGTGCAATTGGCAAATTGATGATTCCCAGTGTTACCACAAAGATTGGTAAACGCTGAAGGATTTCATTCACTTTGCCCTCAATAAACAGATGCACGACGACTGCGGCAATAACAATCCACGTCCAACCATCAATTCCAATCGCTACTGCAAATAAAACCCAAGGTGCAAATGAGGATGCGTTTTGCTTCAAGAGAAACAGTGCAAACATAGATACTGCGATAGCGAAAACATCAAACCCAATAAACATAGTCAGAAATGTGAGCGGAAGTAGCGCGAAAAGCACTCCGTCAAATGTGTTCTTCCCCCGCCACACTTGAAACAAGAGTGCAATTACTACAACCGCAATAGTGAGAAGAATTTGTAAGACGATGATTTTAATTTCGAAACTTGGCAGGAATCCAATAATCCACAAAAGCACGTGCGACAGTGGTGCAACTGCTGGTGAATTCTGACTAAAGGGCACTACCCCTTCCTGCACATAAACAGCTAAGTCGGAATAACAAAATCGATTGAATACATCAACTTGGTAGTTTGAAGCTCTGCAACCAGCATGCAAAACAAATGCGAAACTAGAACTGAGTAATGCCGCCAGAATTGTGATTCGAGCAATAACTTTGTTAAACATTATGGTGAGGGGGTTGGCGTCACACTAGGTTCTGGTGTCACGGTGCTGGTTGGGCTTTCTGTTGGCGTAGCTGTAATTGATGGTGTCGCAGTCGGTTCAATAAATGGCGTTGATGGGAATTGGGCAAGCGCTGCTTTCATAAAGGCTGCAAAGATTCTTGCTGGGAATGAACCTCCAGTTACTGAACCGAGGCCTCCAGTGCCATTGAGTGAAATTGGATTGCCGTTCGCATCTTGTTTCATCATCATCACAACTGCAGTCAGACTATTTGAGTATCCGGCAAACCACGCTGATTTATTGTCATCAGTAGTACCAGTTTTGCCAGCGATGTCGTACCCTGATACGCGTGCAGAAATTCCAGTTCCACCTTCAACTGCATTTTGTAAAGCAAAATTCACAGATGCAATAACGTTTGGATCAAACATTTCGTTGGCGACAACATCAGCTTCATAAAATAAACCGCCATTCGGCAATGTCACTCGACTCACCAAGTAAGGCTCGGCATGCACGCCATTTCCTGCCAGCGTTGCATATGACTCGGCAACATCAATGACTCTGGGGCTTGCTGAGCCGAGAACAAAGGTCAAGTTTTCTTCAACACCTAGAGTTTCTCGTGATAGTCCTGTGCGATAAGCGGCTTCAATGACATTACCTATTCCAACTTCATAGGCGAGTTGCACATACGCAGTATTGACTGAACTCATCGTTGCCTGCAGCAACGTGAGATTCTTGTAATTCTTCCCACCATAGTTATTGACTTTGTAGCCAGAGATTTCAATTCCACTTTTGCCAGGCAAGATGTGATCAAGACTGTAGCCAGCCTCCATCGCCGAAATGAGTCCGTACACCTTGAACGTAGAACCTGCTTGCGTAATTGCTTGCGTAACATTGTTCAACGGTTCGGTGACGTAATCAGGACCACCATACATTGCAACAATTTCACCAGTTCCAGGTCTCAGCGCAACAAGTCCGATTCGCACACCGTCAAGATTTGTTTTCGGACCAGCCTGATTCACCGCTTTCACTGCGGCAGTTTGAGATTTCTTATTAAGTGTTGTGGTGACAGTTAATCCAGATATTCCAAGTGTCGATTCGTCATACCCTTGAGTCTCTAAGAATTTAGTGACTTCTCGCAAGATATAGCCTTTGGTACCAGAGAGTCGGTTACCCGTTGCGCGCGGTTTGTAATCAGGGAAAACCAAGCTATCTCGCTCTGCTTGAGTTAACCAACCAAGCTCACGCATTTGATTCGCGCCATACACCCAACGCTGCTGCAATCGCACAGGATTCACTTCTGGAGCGAATCCTTCTGGCGATTTCAATAGCGACGCGAGCATAAGTGATTGGGGTACATCAAGGTTCTCTACAGAGACATTGAAATAAACCCGTGCTGCAGCTTCAATGCCATACGCACCTCGTCCGAAATACACAGTATTCAAATAGTTTTGCAAGATTTCGTCTTTTGAAGAACTAGTTTCCAGTTTTACAGCAAGAACAAGTTCCTTGATTTTTCGAATCCACGTGCGCTCTGAGGTGAGATAAGCGTTTTTTGTGTATTGCTGCGTGATTGTTGATGCACCTTGTTCAGCACCACCAGTTAGGTTATTGATAATCGCACGAGCAATACCAGTGATGCTAAAACCAGAGTGTTCATAGAATCCTTGATCTTCGAGTGCTAGCACTGCTTGTTGGGTATGAACAGGAATCTGAATCAGATCAACTTCAACCCGGTTGTAATCACCAATTCGTCCGACTTCACTCTTACCGTCTGAATACAAAACAACGGTAGCTCGTGCTTGTGAAATTTCGTTAGGGGCAGGAATATCAGTGGTGACAACAAGAATTGCAAACACAATCGCACCAAAAATGGATACTAATGACGACAATCCCAGAACTAGTTTCCACGATGGAAGGAAGCGCGCTATTCCACGTTTTCTTGATCGCGGATAGTCAATCAATCTAGGCATCGAGTTTGTTACTCAACTAAATCTCGTGGTTTTCGTGGCGTGCGACGAGGTTGTCCGTCACCGAGCATGTAAGAGATAAGTGCATGATTCCAACCACACCCCTGACACACCTCAACTGTATGAACCGAAAGAAAACCATAGTTTGGTGCAAGTGAAGTTAACTTTTCTGGATTGATTACTCTGCCACTTGCATGGCCAAGTTCTCGTGAATACACATAGGTCAATTCAACAATTTCGGTGACATTACAAATTGGACAGTTTCTCCCTGTGTCCTCTCCATATGAAGCAGCGGCACGCAATAAATATGGATCGGTATCTTCTGATCGAAAACTAAATCCACCAGTTCGGCGAATTTCCAATATCGCTTCACGACGAGCAAGTGCGTGATCAACTACGTGTCGAGGGCGAGTTGGGTCACTGACTTCCTCGGGAGTTTCCGCGGCAGGCAGACTCGATTGCCCCCGGGGTTTCGAGCCCCGGATTGCGGTTGTTCGACTGTTCGCCATAGGCGCGAAGGGTACGTGCTTTTTTGAGGCTTCGCCTCAATCTGTGCTCAGTTTGCCCGGGAATAGCGACTTGTTATATCATTCCGATACATCATTCGGAGGTATTGTGAAGAAGTCAGCGGTCTTTGACTTGGCAATCCTTGGGTTACTCCAGGAAAGCCCGCTGCACGGCTATGAACTTCGCAAACGTCTCTCGGCATTGATGGGTGCTTTCCGGGCAATCTCATACGGCTCGCTCTACCCAGCACTTCGTGCACTCGCCGAAGCTGGGTATATCAGTGAGACCGGAGACAAAACTGCTCCTGGACCTGCACTTTCCTCAAAGCGGGCTCGCATCACCTATAGCCTCACAAAGCTAGGTGCGAACTACCTGAAAGAACTCTTGCAAGATTCAGGTCCAGACGCTTGGGAAGATGAAGGTTTCGGTGTTCGTTTTGCATTCTTCGCTCATACCGAAGAAGTTGTTCGTCAGCGAATTTTGGAAGGTCGTCGTTCGCGACTTGCTGAACGAAGTTCTCAACTCAAAAAGAGTTTGGCAAATGCACGCGATCGAATTGATCAATACACCCTCGAGTTACATCGTCATGGACTTGAAGGTGTCGAAAATGAACTGCGCTGGATAGAAGGTCTCATCGCAGCCGAAAACAAAACACAAAGAACAGGCTCCTGAATATCAGTCCTGAACAATTGAAGGGAAAACAATGAGCTCAATCAGAGTGGCCATCGTTGGCGTAGGAAACTGTGCTGCATCATTGGTCCAAGGTGTTGAGTACTACAAGAACGCAGATCCAAAGCAGAGCGTTCCTGGACTCATGCATGTGCAGTTTGGGGAATACCATGTCAAGGATGTGCAGTTTGTAGCAGCTTTTGATGTTGATGCTAAGAAAGTAGGCAAAGACTTATCAGAGGCAATTCTCGCCAGTGAGAACAACACCATCAAGTTATGTGATGTTCCAAAATCAGGAGTTATCGTTCAACGCGGACAAACACTCGATGGTCTTGGTAAGTACTACCGCATGACAATCGAAGAATCGAAAGAAGCGGCAGTTGATGTCGTGAAGGTTTTGAAAGATACCAACGTCGATGTCCTCGTGTGCTATCTACCAGTAGGTTCTGAAGAGGCTGCAAAGTACTACGCACAGTGCGCAATTGACGCAGGTGTTGGCTTTGTCAACGCACTTCCAGTCTTCATCGCTGGCACCAAAGAGTGGGCAGACAAGTTCACTGCAGCAGGTGTTCCAATTGTTGGTGATGACATTAAGTCGCAGGTTGGTGCAACTATCACTCACCGTGTACTTGCAAAACTCTTCCAAGATCGTGGTGTCATTGTTGATCGCACCTACCAGCTCAACGTTGGTGGAAACATGGACTTTATGAATATGTTGGAACGTGATCGC
>JAURLB010000211.1 GCA_030831445.1 Candidatus Nanopelagicales bacterium
AAAACTCTACACAGAGAAATTGACGCTTCAACCCTTCGAAGGACCTATCAGCAACACTTTCAGGAACTACTTGAAGTGGAGCGAGATCCAGTAAATGTCGATGTAATTGATGAAGTGTTGAGTCTCTTCCAGAAATCTTTTAATGCAGGTGGTGACCAATCAATTCTTCAAGTGATTGAACAGACATCGAGCAAAGACGTAACTTTTCTTGTGATTCAAGGAACGGGTAAGGCGCGCTTTGTAGATTTTGGTGATGCACCACAGGAATGGGTGAAATCAGGTATTGCAGAGCCCGCCATAATTGAAGCACTCGCTCTGCAACAAACTCCAGCATCCACACTCTTAGCTCTTGCGGCTGGGGCTGAGTGTGCTCCAACAAAGGCTTGGTTAGATGCTGGTGGAAGTGTGCTTGCAGTGATGCGGGCTAACCCCACACGCTGGCTTGAACTAATTGAGTATGCCAAAGTAAGTGCAGGTCAACTCATTATCCCAATGAAAAGTAGTGTTACGAGTGAAGCATCGGACCAAGAGATTGCAGCAGCTGCTGGAATTGATCTTGTTGCAGACTTGGAATACATACCTCAGATTCTGTCCTACTCCATAAGCCAAGAACATACAGTTCTTGGCGCGTACGCATACTCACCTGGTTCATCTCATTTAATTGTGCAGGCAGCACAAGATGCGATCATTGAGTATGCGTCGCAACACTTCTTACCAAATCAAATTGCATTTCATTGGCTAGCTACACCAACTGACAGTCAACTTCTACCTTCAGAATTTCTAGTTTATGCGCAATCAAGATACCGAAGTCGTTCAAGCATGGTAACAATTCGAGATGCAATCTGGCAGATCTTTGGTCAATTGCGCAAACCGGAAAATACATCCACGAGTGACTTAGTTTGCATTGATTCCTCTGTGCAAAAGCAAGGCTTCAACTATCAATTGGCGAAGCGAATCCAGAGATTGCGTGCCCATTCCCTTTTACGTAAAGGTTTTAAGGTTGCATACGGTGTGACTCCACCTGCAACAACTGAGTCTGTACTCTCACATCGAATTTTGATTGCAAGTTATCGAGGAGCTCCTAGATTTGGGTTGCATCCTTTTGTAAAAGAATTGATTGGACCAATCTCGATGCACCAATGTTTACACATGTTGTCCACGCAATTCTCTTCCTCGCATGAGATGTACTCAAAGTTTGCGGTGCATGGTGGTTTGTGGCGACTTGCGTATGCTTCAAAGTCAGTTTGGATTCCAGCCACAATTACAGGCTTATTTGGCCTTCTATTGCCTAGAAATCGGGCATATCGGGCAGTTTCCCTCACGAAAAGGTAATGTCAGGTCTCCGTTCTATAGTTCGCGCGTACGTCAACGGAGGAGTTTTATGAAACAGACGAAGTCCAATCAACGAGTTCAACTCGTAGCGACTTCTCTGGCGTACATGGTCACCAGAAGGAACAACCAACAGATCTTCGACTGGTTGTCGCCAACCGTTCCCACAAACGGTGGAATCGAAGAAAGACCAGCCTGTTAATCCAGGAAACGTGGGTCGGTCGAATGACTGACCTCAGCCCGGAGTAATCCGAAAACGAAATCGAAAGATTTCATGCAACGGTTAGAAATTCGATCGAAAGGAAAATTGAGTGGCAGCATCAGCCAAAATCCCATATACCAATCAACAAGTTGAATCAGTTCCTACTTCACTAGCAAAGCAAGGGAACTGTAGCACTGCAAAAGATCCCGATATCTTTTTTGGTGAAACCAAGAAAGATATAGCTGAAGCAAAGAAATATTGCGCAGCATGCCCAGTTCTTACAATGTGTTTTGCCTACGCATTAGCAAATGAGGAATATGGCGTATGGGGTGGTACATCCGCAAGAGAACGACAACTCATGAATGGAAAGAAGAAGATTGTGAGTCCAGAAGTTCGTAGAGACGCAGCAGCCTTACGTGAAGAAATCAAAAAAGGCGAACTGAAAGTCAGAGAAATTGCAAGTAAGCATGGTGTTGATGAGCGCACTGTGTACCGTTATAAAAAGAAGATGCGCGAAGAAGGTCTTCTCTAACCGAGATTCGCAGAACTCATCGGGGGAATCTGCGAATCTTCAACAATCCCAACCGGCTTAACCCTTTCTACGGTTGGGATTGTTCTTTATAGTGCCGAGACTGGTCGTAAGTGTTTGCTCATGAGTGCACTGCCCATCAGTGTTAATCCCGTAAGAGCTAATGCAAACTCGATGCCGATGCTACCTGCGATGAAAGCAAAAAGCGGGCGCAAGATGAGCAACACTGCAGCCATTGCAACACCGACAATTGCAATTCCTCTAGTCGTTGACATTCCCGGAATCTTGCCAGCAGAAAGCCAATATGCGGCGGGAATTGCTGCAACACCAATGGCGAGCACGACAAAACTCATGAGCGTGAGAAGAAACAACTTGGTAGTGCCATACCAGTTCTCATCGTTTGCAAGAAAGCTCGTCAACAGAATTAATGACATATATCCAACTGCGCCGATGATTCCGAGTCTTCTCACAATCACGTCATGTCCATGTTTGTCATTCCACCTGCCAATGAGTGTGAGCAGGACGAGCTTGCATACCAACAACACAGTTACGCCAACGCTATTGAGCCCTAAAGCAATCCCCAGATTTTCTCGTAGATATATCGCACTCCAGTCCAGCGCACTTGTCTCTGCAATCATGCCGAGGGCAAGGCCGAACGAGAGGAAAAGAATGAGCGAATAGTTTGATTGTGGGATTTTGCCGAAGTGCCCACGCTCATCATCAACGTGATCCTCGCGAAGCAACTCAACACTGGCATACATAAGAACAACAGCTGCAACGATTCCAACTATCAACAGGTGAATTTGTGGAGACAAGAATGATGCAACGAAGTTGGCAAAGAAAGCAGTTGCTAGAGCGCCAATGTTCCACGCGCCATGAAGACCTGGAAGCACAGAGCGCTTCAAATACCCTTCAATCTCTACACCTTGGGTGTTGTAAGCAGCGTTGAGAACACCATATGACGCGGACGCCAATAGGCTCAAGAGTGCGAAGAAGTAAATGGTGAAACTGAATGCCATCAAAGTTGCAACCAAAATCATGCCTAAGCCAAAGGTTTGAAGTGAGCGGCGAGTGCCAAGCCGAGCAATGAATTTTGTCGCTAAAGCATTGCCAATAATTCCACCTAAGCTTCCAAGTGCGAGCGCATAACCAAACACTGCATCTTCCACACCAAGTGCCTCTTTGATTTCTGCAAAACGAGTGGCCGGCGCCATGATGGCAAGCCCCATAGCGATGTGAACAAAATAGAGAGCAAAGCGAGCTTTGTTCACCACTTCACTCGAGAGTTGGTTTATGGACACTTACGCGGCCCGTCAAGTACTTGCCCTAGATGTTTCGCCGCATTCCTAATTGATCGACACGCTTCGCCGATTTGATCACCTCGACGAACAGTTGCTGCTTCTTGCACCACCCACGAGTCTTTCACGGTTAATGTTGGAACATACGAGCCACTTATGTATCGAACTATGTCGCCTTCGACCTCAAAATTTAATGTAACAATTGCACCATGTTGCCCTAACGGCAAACTTGCCCATGGTCCCTGACCAGACCATAGATTTCCAAGTCCGTAAATGACTGGTTTTCCGTTGATAACGTCTGTTTCCTGAAACACATGTGAATGATGTCCAATGATTCCATCCACGTAAGGTGACTTTGTCAATTTCCGCGCCAACAGCATCTGTGAACTTGAAGCCTGTTGCCAATATTCATTTCCCCAGTGCAAACTGAATAGTACGACATTGGCACCATCACGCTTAGCAATTCTTGCTGCCTTCAACATTTTCTTTTGATTAATCACGTTCACAAGCCATGGGCTATCA
>JAURLB010000212.1 GCA_030831445.1 Candidatus Nanopelagicales bacterium
AATCGAGGTTTCAAAAAGGGTGCATGTGTGGGTTGGTGAAGTGGCACAACGACTCAATGTACTTATAAGTTATAAAGGTGCGCACGGCTTCGTAGCACTTCCAGATGGCTCATATTTGGTCTGCGATACGACTTCAAGTGCTTTGGCTACAGCGGGAACTGGTGATGTTCTTTCAGGGCTGATGGGTAGTTTGATTGCACGGCAGGAGTCTCGAGTGCAGCATGAACTTGCTCACGCGGCGATTGGAGCAGTCATGATTCATTCATTGGCAGCAGAACTTGCGTTAGACAAAGGTCCACATCCAACAGCAGTTGATATTGCCTACCATGTAAGAAGTGCAATGGCTTTACTTAGGGAGAGTCATGAGTAGTGTTTCAAGTAATCGGGGGTATGCCGAGATTCACCTAGGGGCTTTTGAACACAACGTTCGAGAGTTGAAGTCAAAAGTGAAGACACAACTGATGATTGTTGTGAAAGCTGACGCATATGGACATGGTGCAGTGCCCTGTGCATTGGCGGCTCGTTCAGCTGGGGCTGATTGGCTTGGGGTCGCATACGTAGACGAGGCACTTCAATTGCGTCACAACAAAGTTGCTGGGCCAATCCTTGCTTGGCTACTTCATCCAGAGGATAACTTTGAAGAAGCGCTCTCAGAAAGTATCGATCTCTCTGTTTCGACCCTTGATCAACTACATCGAATAAATCAAGTAGCACAAAAACTCGATGTTGAAGCCTCAATCCATATTGAAATTGACACTGGACTTTCACGGTCTGGAATACCACTTGAGAATCTGGAGACATGGCTCACCGAGGTAAAGAATTCAAGTCATTGCAAACTCATTTCGCTGTGGTCACATCTTGCTGCGTCTGAAGACTTATCACATCGAGCAAATGAAGTACAGTTGCAAAATTTCCAAGCCGCAATCCAACTCGCAGATGAAATTGGAGTGAGTTACGAATTTGTTCACGTAGCAAATTCAGCGGCAACTCTCTTAAGCCCGGAACTTCACTTCGGAATGGTGAGATGTGGTATCGCTGCATATGGTGTAACTCCTGGTGGAGATGTTGGAGATATCAAAAGTCACAATTTAAGGCCCGTCATGAGAATTGTTAGTGAAATCGCTCAAGTCCGAAGGTTAGAAACAGGAGATGGAGTTTCATATAACCATACGTGGATTGCTTCAAAGCCGACAAATGTTGGACTCATTCCTGTTGGTTATGCCGATGGAATTCCGCGTAGCGCCGGCAATAAAGCCCAAATCACCTATCAGGGGAAACAATTCCCAATTGTTGGTACGGTGTGTATGGATCAATTCGTAGTCGACTTTGGTGATGAAGATATTCGTGTGGGCGATGAAATAGAAATCTTTGGAAATGGTATTGACGCGCATACTTTCAATCAAACCACGGGTGGAATTGGGTATGAATTGGTTACTCGGATTGGCTCCCGCCTAGAAAAACGATATGTAGATTCGCATGAACATCTTTAATCTCGGAAAGTCCGCAGTGTTAGGGACATTGGCAGCAGCATTTTCAGTGGGTGCAGCAGTTGGTGTCGTTGCAGAACGAGCCATTATTGGTAGAAATGTGCGGGGACATTCACCGCATCCCCAGGAGTTTCCATCTCTTTCACAAAATTCTCTAAGCGTGGTGGCGAATGATGGCGTAAAGCTCCATGTTGAAGTTGATACAGCGAGTGATTCCACGAAACCAACAATCGTTTTTCTCCATGGGTTTGGATTGAACCACAACACGTTCTATTTTCAACGCCGAGATCTACAACCGCATGCGAAATTAGTATTTTATGATCAGCGTGGACATGGCAAGAGTGAACAAGGTGAAAGTGAAACTCACACGATCAATATGCTGGCAGATGATCTTGCCTGCGTTTTGAACTCGACAGTAGGTTCGGGCAATCTCATACTGGTTGGACATTCAATGGGCGGAATGGCGATTCAGGCGTTTGCCATCCGGTATCCCGAATTATGGAAGCAGGTAAAAGCCGTCGTGCTGACATGCACTTCATCGGGTGGTTTGATTGATCTCACTTTTGGACTTCCAAAACCTCTTGGTGCAATTATTCACAAAGTCACACCACCAATCACGAACTTACTCTCTGAGCGAAAAGATCTCTGGGATGTCTCGCGAGAGGCAGGCTCGGATCTCGTCTTACTCATGACTCGGCGATATTCCTTTGAATCAGAAGTTCCCGCTGAATACACCGAATTCGTGGCGGCGATGCACGCTCATGTTCCAGTTGAAGTGATTGGTAATTTTCTGAAAGATATTGAGCAGTTTGACGGCAATGCAGCACTTGGAAAAATGGCTGATGTCATGACAATCGTAATCAGCGCTGATAGTGACTTGATGATTCCAAAGGCTCATAGTGAAAGAATCATTCAGCAACTTCCCTCTGCCCAATTCATTCCGTTTGCAGATACTGGTCACATGTTGCCTCTGGAACGGCATTTCGAGTTTAGCTCGATTCTTCGAAAACTGTTGCAGGAAACCGCATGACAAGACGTATCCAGTCCAGTAGCGCTGAAGAGACGTTTGCTATTGGTCAACGATTTGCGCAATACCTTCAATCTGGAGTTGTTGTGATTCTGACTGGTGAACTTGGTGCAGGTAAAACCACATTTACCAAAGGCGTGGCATCTGGTCTAGGTATTGAAAAACCTGTCACAAGTCCAACTTTCGTGATTGCAAAGAGCTATCGGACAAAACACAATGTTGACTTTATTCATATAGATGCCTATCGACTGGGAAGTATCCAAGACATTCGCGATCTCGATATTGAGGCCCAAATTGATAATGCCATCGTGGTAGCGGAATGGGGAGAGGGATTCTTTGAGATGATTGGCAATCTCATCGAGGTCAAATTTGAAATCGACTCAGAAGACTCTCGCACAATTACGATGTTGTCGAATGACATTGATGTTGAGAGCATGAACCTGTGAAGATTTTAGGTATAGATACGTCAACCCCAGTGCTATCTGTTGCGCTGATTGAGAATCAGGTTGTAATTGGTCATGTTGAGACTGGAGAACTAGCAGGCCCTCAACTTCATGGTGAAATGCTTGCGTCACTCGTTGCCGAAATGCTGGCAGAGCATGAAATACACAAAGTTGCGGTGGGACTCGGCCCCGGTCCATATACGGGGCTGAGAACTGGTATTGCATTCGCCCAAGCAGTGGCATTCGCTCGGGAGGTTGAAATTGTTGGCATCTCTTCACTTTTCGCTCTTGCACATGGCTATTGGCAGAAGGGTGGCACACAGAGTGTTGCAGTACTGGATGCCAAACGCAAAGAAATTGCCTGGCAGGAATTCAATTCCAACGAGATGCTTGCTGAACCAGTGCTGACCCACATCGATGACATTCAATTACTTGCACACAAGACCATTGTTGGTCCTGCTTTCATCACTCAGCCTTCTGAGTTTGTAACAGTCGTAGATTCTTCACCACCTAATGCTGTTGATGTGGCAATGCTTTGTGCAAAAGGTTTTGGTGCCACGATTTCGCCACTGTATCTACGAACTCCTGATGTGACACCTAAGGAACCACATGCGTGATGTCATGAAGGCAGATTTAGAAGCCTTACTCGCCATAGAAGAGGATCTCTTTCAGAGTGAAGCCTGGAGTAAAGATGTCTTTGAATCAGAATTTGCGTTACTTGGCGTGAGCCGTGTCTATAAAGTGCTTGAAAATGAAGGTGAAATAGTCGGATATTTCGGTCTTGCGATAATTGATGGAGTAGTGGATATCACCACAATTGCAGTGACTTCCCACCACCAAAGACACGGACTTGGCACAATGATGATGAATGAGATTCTTGAAATCTCAAAGCAACGTGGTGCTCAGAAAATCATGTTAGAAGTAAAACCTGAAAACCTGGCAGCGATAACCCTGTATCAAAAGTTTGGTTTTGAAGTGATTGGATTGCGTCGAAACTATTATGGCCCAAGCAAAGATGCGCTCACGATGCAGAGATTGGTTACACATGAGTGAGCCATTAGTTTTAGGAATTGAAACATCTTGCGATGAAACAGGTATTGGGATAGTTCGCGGCAACACATTACTCGCCAATGTGATCGCATCTAGTGTCTCGCAACATGCAGAATTCGGTGGAGTAGTACCTGAAGTTGCATCAAGAGCTCACTTGAGCGCAATCATTCCGGCTTTGAATGAAGCTTGTAGTCAAGCAGGAATCAAACTCAATGATGTTGATGCGATAGCCGTCACTCATGGGCCGGGATTAGTTGGGTCGCTACTCGTAGGTGTGGCTACGGCAAAGGGATTAGCTGTTAGTCTGAATAAACCAATTTACGCAGTGAACCATTTAGCAGCGCACGTTTCAGTTGATCAAATTGAACATGGAGAATTCACTGAACCTCTGATTGCCCTACTTGTCAGCGGCGGACATAGTTCTGTTTTGAAAGTTGGAAACATTGCAAGTGATATCACACCACTTGGAGCAACACTTGATGATGCAGCTGGTGAAGCATTCGACAAGATTGCTCGAGTTCTTGGGCTTGGTTTTCCAGGTGGACCCGAAATTGATGCACTTGCAAAAACAGGAAATAAAGATGCAATTGAGTTTCCGCGTGGACTGAGTAAGAGCACGGACCTAGCTCGCTACCCCTATGATTTTTCATTCTCCGGCTTAAAGACTGCTGTGGCTCGCTGGGTGCAAAGTAACCCTTCTGCAAACTTGGCTGATGTGGCTGCAAGTTTTCAAGAGGCCGTAGTTGAAGTGCTCGTAACAAAATCAATGGCTGCTTGCAAAGACAGTGGAATTGAGACGCTTCTGATAGGTGGTGGGGTAGCAGCAAACTCCCGTTTGCGTCAGATGGCCCAAGAGAAGGCAACTGAGCGAGGACTTCAGCTCAGGATCCCCCGTGCGGGGCTATGTACCGACAATGGGGCGATGGTGGCCTCACTGGGAGCATCTCTACTTCGTGAGGGAATCCAGCCCTCAAAGCTTCAATTCTCGGTCGATTCGGGCTTGGATGTGCAGGAAATCTCGGACAGGGTCTAATTGGCACTCGATTTGATGGAGTGCTAAGTCTTGCCTACAATCGCCCTTAGCACTCCGATGATTCGGGTGCTGAAGGTTCTCAATGTCGACCCCGCGACGGCGGCAGAAAGAACAGAGTCCATATTGTCTACAGATAAGCGGAGGCACGGCCGTGTCGGTCAACCTTAAGCCACTAGAAGACCGAATTGTGGTTCAGGCTCTTGAAGCCGAACAGACCACAGCATCAGGTCTCGTAATTCCAGATACTGCAAAAGAAAAGCCACAAGAAGGCAAAGTTGTTGCAGTTGGTCCCGGTCGCTTTGACGAGTCAGGAACCAAGCGTGTTCCACTCGACGTCAAAGTTGGGGATATCGTCATCTTTTCGAAGTATGGCGGAACCGAAGTTAAGTATTCAGGTAATGAGTACTTAATCCTCTCAGCACGCGACATTCTCGCGATTGTTGAAAAATAGTTGAAGTGTGAAACCCCGCGTAAGCGGGGTTTCATCTTATTAAAGGAATAGATATGGCAAAGATTTTAGAATTTGATGAAGAAGCACGCCGCTCGCTTGAGCGTGGTGTGAACATTCTCGCTGACACAGTCAAAGTAACACTGGGGCCTCGAGGCCGCAATGTTGTGATTGATAAAAAGTGGGGTGCGCCAACAATTACAAACGATGGTGTCACCATTGCAAAAGAAATTGAACTTGAAGATCCATTTGAGAATCTTGGTGCGCAGTTAGTTAAAGAAGTTGCTACCAAGACCAACGATGTTGCAGGTGATGGCACAACGACTGCCACAGTTCTTGCTCAAGCATTTGTTAAAGAAGGTCTGCGAATCATTGCTGCAGGTGCAGCACCGATGGATGTGAAACGTGGAATTGAACAAGCCGTAGCTGCTCTCAAGGCTGAACTTGAGTCACTTGCTCGCGAAGTCTCTGACAAGAACGAAATAGCGCAAGTTGCAACTATTTCTTCACAGGATCCAAACATCGGTTCTCTGATTGCCGATGCGTTCGACAAAGTCGGCAAAGATGGTGTGATCTCAGTTGAAGAATCATCAACCACTGGACTCGATCTTGAATTCACCGAAGGTATGCAGTTTGATAAAGGGTACATTTCCCCTTACTTTGTTACAGACGCTGAGCGTATGGAAACTGTCCTCGATTCCCCGCTGATTTTGCTCATTCAAAATAAGGTGTCTGCGATTGCCGAGCTATTGCCGGTGCTGGAAAAAGTATCACAGACTGGAAAACCACTTTTGATTATTGCTGAAGATATTGAAGGTGAAGCACTTTCAACACTCGTCGTGAACAAGATGCGCGGAATTTTTAATTCTTGTGCAGTGAAAGCTCCAGCATTTGGTGATCGAAGAAAGGCAGTGTTGCAAGACATTGCTATTTTGACAGGTGCGCAAGTCATCTCACCAGAAGTTGGCCTCAAACTTGATCAGGCAGGGCTTGACGTTTTGGGTTCAGCTCGAAGAGTGATTATCACCAAAGACACAACAACAATCGTTGACGGCGCAGGCGAGACTGCTGAAGTGCAGGCTCGCGTAGGCCAAATCCGTGCAGAAATCGAACGCACTGATAGTGATTGGGATCGCGAAAAACTTCAGGAGCGAGTTGCGAAACTCTCTGGTGGTGTGTGCGTGATTCGAGTTGGTGCCCACACAGAAGTTGAGTTGAAAGAAAAGAAACACCGCATTGAAGATGCCGTTTCTGCAACTCGTGCAGCAATTCAAGAAGGAATTGTTGCGGGCGGTGGCACTGCACTAGTAACAGCGTCCAAGGTGCTTGATGGTTCACTTGGTGCAACGGGTGATGTCAAAGCGGGCGTGGACTTAGTGCGAACAGGCATTGTTGAACCGTTGCGTTGGATTGCAGAAAATGCAGGCCATAATGGATATGTTGTTGTCACCAAAGTAAAAGAAGGCGGACTTGGCTTCAACGCGGCAACAGGTGAATATGTTGATCTCATTTCACAAGGTGTAATTGATCCCGTGAAAGTCACGCGTTCAGCTCTTGAAAACGCGGCTTCAATTGCGGCGATGTTGCTAACGACTGAAGCATTAGTCGTCGAAAAGAAGGAAGAAGAAGTGCAAGCTGGGCATGGCCATAGCCATGGACCTGGCGGACACTCACACTAATTTAGCCAAAGCAAAAGCGCCGGCTCGGGGGGATGCCGGCGCTTTTGGTATTTGCGGAGAGAGGAACTACGCAATACGGATTTCACGCTTTTGACGTGCATAAATTGCTTCACGGTCGTCTTCGGAGAGTCCTCCCCAGATTCCGTATGGCTCGCGTACAGCGAGGGCATGAGCCGCGCACTGAGCAATAACTGGGCACGTTGCACAGATTGCTTTGGCACGGGCTTCACGATTGGCACGAGCAGGTCCTCGTTCGCCCTCGGGATGGAAAAAGGCTTCTGGATCTTCACCACGGCAAGCCCCATCAAGTTGCCAATCCCAAATCTCAGCAACTGGACCTGGGAGCCGAGAGATATCAGCCATGTGTCCTCCTTGTTTGGTGGAAAGATACTAGCGTTTCAGAAGTTGGTCAAGGTTGACACGAAGCAGTTCAGCATCGCCGAACGGTAAAAATGGGGCGCCGAACGGTAATTTGACCGTTTTCTAACGAAGAAAGCCCTTTCAAGGTGCAGAAAGGTGACGATAGACACACAATTCGCTCCGTGTCAGAGCTACTTTCCCCCCTCGATGACGCGGTTACATTTACGGTAGCCGCGGTCGCTCGAAGGCTAGGTGTAGCGGCTGCAACGCTTCGCACCTGGGATCGCCGCTATAACTTGGGTCCAAGTTCGCACGAAGCGGGCTCGCATCGAAGATACACAATTGAAGATTTGGCTCGTTTAGAAACGATGCGACGGATGGTCTACGCAGGAGTGCCTGCGGCCCAAGCTGCTCAGATTGCGTTACGCGCAGATACCTCAGCACTACCAAGTGTTCAAGTAGAAACGATTGAACCAAGTGTTATTGCTGACGTGATTCCACTTGGAAGTGCAAGTTCAGCATCACGTGGGCTTGCTCGCGCCGCATTAAGTTTGGATCAACTTGCCTGTCGAGAAATTATGTCACGCAATTTAGAACAACGCGGAGTTATCTGGACTTGGGATAACGTGATCGCACCTGTACTTGTCGCCATAGGTGAACGTTGGGCGACAACAGAACGTGGTGTTGAAGTTGAACATATGCTCAGTGAAGCGACGATTACAGCTTTGAATACGGTTTCAGCCAAACTCCAAACTGCAAAGAACTCGCGACCCGTTTTATTAGCAGCTGCACCTGATGATTTACATTCGCTACCACTCTATGCAGTCGCTGCGGGACTGAGTGAAAAGAACATTGGGGTTCGTTCGTTGGGAGCACGAGTTCCACACGATGCACTTGTCAACTCAATTCAAAAACTTGGACCTTCTGCAGTGTTGGTCTGGGCACAAACTTCATACATCGCAGAATCTGCGAGATTGGCTGGATTGCCATTTCAAAAGCCTGGCTTAAAGGTATTTGCTGGAGGGCCTGGCTGGGATGCAAATCTGCCGGAGGGCGTCACCAGAGTTACCTCCAT
>JAURLB010000024.1 GCA_030831445.1 Candidatus Nanopelagicales bacterium
AATTACCTGAATTTCTCATCCTATGCAGTTTTGCCTTATGACTCACTTCTTTCTAGATTGCCAAGTTATCTCCAACAGCTCATCATGGAAAGTAACGGCAAACGGGTTGATAGAGATGGGAAGCCTGTTGATTACAACACAAGTTTTGTCATGTGGGGGGAATCGGGGACCAATGGCCAACATTCATTTCATCAGTTATTACACCAGGGAACCCAAACCATTCCAGTCGATTTTTTATTTGCCGCAAACAGCACAACCGCCTATGGGTCATCACACGATGCTCTCATAGCGAATGCGCTTGCCCAGGCCAAAGTCCTTGCTTTTGGCTCAGAGAGTGAAGTTCCGTCACACAAATACATGCCAGGTAATAGGCCATCGATTAGTTTTCTGTATGAATCGATGAGCCCTTATATCCTTGGGCAAATTATTGCGTTCTATGAACACGTCGTTTTCACGCAGGGCATAATCTGGGATATTAATTCGTTTGATCAATGGGGTGTTGAATTGGGTAAGAGTGTGGCAACGTCGTTACTTCCTGCTGTGCAATCAGGAGTCATATCGAATGAGAGTTCTGAAAGTACGTTGATCAAGAAAATTCACGAATTACGACTGGATTAGTGACATGACGATTCGCGGTATTCCAGTACGCTTTCCAACAAGTGGATGGATCGGCCTTTTCTTTATCAGTTGGTTGGTAATCCCACGCATTTCGACAAACTTTCCAGACTATGCCACCACGACAATATTGTTGATTGCGTTCTTGCACGCTGTCGCAATTTATGTGAGTGTATTTATCCACGAATTAGGTCACGCAATAACTGCGCAAAAATATGGATATGAACCGAAGGAAATTGTTTTAAATCTCATTGGCGGACACACAGCCTTTGCGCGCGATTTTGACACTCCAAAACACCAAATCTTGATTGCTCTCTTTGGGCCATTGGCAAATTCGCTCGTTATAGTCATTGGCTATCTCTTGTTCTTATTGAGCCCGCATCCTGTTATAGAGAGTTTGGCCGTATGGTTGATATGGGCGAGTGCAATTACAACCATAGTCAATTTATTCCCCGGCTTTCCATTAGACGGCGGAGCGATATTGGGTGGAATTGTTTGGAGTGTCTCTGGGAATCGTAAAGCCGGACTTCGCGCTAATGCAATCGGTGGAATTGCAATCGCAGGGTTGTGGTTTATGTCTCCTTGGATATTAGAGGCTGCAATCGGGTGGAGTGTTACCTTCACTGATGTACTTATCAGTACGTTAATCGGAAGTTGGCTCATGCTGAGTTCCTTACGTTTATTGGCAGTAACTAAAGATCAACCTGCCAACGAGATGGAAGAAGCCCCAGAAATTTCCTTTGTTCGAGATTTCACGCGACGTGCAATACTCGTCGATGTGGACACGGATTTGCAGGTTGCTCTAGGCGAAATGCGGAATCAGTCTGCGGGAGCGCTTATTGTGATGGACAATATGCCAGTTGGTATTGTCAGAGAATCTGAATTCGATTCGCTTGAAACCGGTAAAGTTCAATCATTTGCGAGAAGAGTAGATGAGAGCGATGTAATCAGCAAAGATGAATCTTTAAGTAATATCCAAGAAGCATTAAATAATTTTGCAGCGCGAGAATGGATTGTTGTGGATGACCAAAACCGAATCTACGGCGTTCTAATGCGCAGTGATATCGAAGGACGGCAATGACTACGTTTCAGGTAAACGATGTAGTCCAACTGACTGACACAAAAGGTCGTATGTACCGAATAGTTTTAAAACCCGGCGATGAGTTTCATACACATCGGGGGCACATAAAACACGATCAAGTTATCGGAATGCCTGACGGCTCAGTCATTACTTCCTCGAATAACAATAAGTATTTGGCGTTCAAACCGTTGCTGTTAGATCAAGTTCTGTCCATGAAACGTGGGGCTGCTGTTATCTACCCGAAAGACAGCGCAACTATTCTGGTAGAAGCAGATATTTTCCCTGGGGCAATTGTTGTTGAAGCAGGAGCTGGAAGTGGTGGCCTTTCTCTTTTTCTACTAAGAGCGGTTGGTGATCGGGGGAGATTGATTTCGTGTGAGGTACGTGAGGATTTTGCAAAAATCGCACGGAATAACATCGAGTCAATTTATGGAAGTGAACCACAGAATTGGCAACTCAATACGACCGACTTCAACACCGCAGTCAGCAACTTAGAAACTGGAAGCGTTGACAGAGTTGTTCTCGACATGCTTGCTCCATGGGATTGCCTGCATCAGGCTAACCGAATTCTCAAACCCGGGGGAGTTATAGCGATTTACGTAGCGACGACGACGCAATTGTCGAGAACTGTTGAAACTCTTCGCATATTGGGAACCTGGGCCGAACCACGAAGCCAAGAAACACTTGTTCGGCTATGGCATGTAGAGGGACTGTCGGTCCGGCCCGAACATCGAATGTCCGGACACACTGGTTTTATCGTTACTGCGCGACGACTCGCGCACGGCGCTGAAGGGTTTTCGCTTAAGAGAAAACCGGCACCTGGAGCATATGGTGAGGATTGGAATCCACCAGAAATTCAAAACCCCTAATAGACTTTCAGCATGAAACCTGAAATTGATTTTCACGATGGCCCACCTCCAACTGACTTGATCGTAGAGGACATCGTTGTGGGAAATGGTGCAGTCGCTGACTCTGAAAGTGCTGTCTTGGTTCATTATCTAGGCGTGGATTATGAATCAGGTGAAGAATTCGATTCATCCTGGAATCGAGGTGAACCAATCGATTTCCCGCTAAAAAACCTGATAAAGGGGTGGCAAGAGGGAATTCCTGGGATGAAAGTTGGAGGCAGAAGGAAACTTATTTGTCCTCCTGATTTTGCCTATGGGCTAGGCGGGCATAGATTAAGTAATCGGACGCTGATTTTTATAATTGATTTGCTAGCAGTCACGTCATGATGGAAGAAGATGATTCTCTTCCTCTAGCGCCCAATGATCCCAGTACAGAGCGGCTCATCAACCTATTTATGTTGCTGCAAGCTCGCCCTCGGGGTGTGACACGAGAAGAGATTTTTGACATCGTGCCCGGTTATCGGGGTAGCTCAGATGCGGCTTCTGAGCGAATGTTTGAACGTGATAAAAATATTCTCTTGTCCGCCGGAATTCAGATAGAAGTAAAGACGGACGTCATCGTCAATGACTATCGCTACACAATTTCACGCGACCGAGTTTTGTTACCGGAACTCAACCTGACCAAGGATGAACTTAAGGCGTTGTACTACGCGTCATTGGTTTGGAAAAACTCAGATCTTCGAGAGAGCGCTCGTGAACTCGGATTAAAACTACAAACGTATGGGGTTGAAACTCCGAATAGTGATATTGACTGGTCGTATGGAGTTACTCATCACCTGCCGAGCATCCTCTTAGCGATGCAGGACAGGCGTATTGTGCAATTTCAATACCGAAAACCTCAACAAAGAGAGACAGATACGCGAACCTTAGAGGTCTGGGGCGTTACGTATCGGCCAACAAATTGGTACGTATTTGGGCTTGATAGATTGAGAAATGAACCTCGGGCCTTTAATCTGCGAAGGATTATTGGTGAGTGCGAAATCTCGGGCTCTCGAAACGCTTATGAAATACCAGACCAGATTGATGTTGAAGCGTTACTCAATCCAATTCACTACGCAGATAGCTTCCAAAAAGTGACGTTGCGAGTAGCAGCAGGTAAAGGGCTCTATTGGCGAAAACTGGCCAAACGAGATCTGTCCGATCTCAAAGATGATACTTTTGAAGTGGAACTCATCAATCCACTTATTAATGTGCCGAGATTGGCAGCAGATGCACCCGGAGTTGTGGTACTCGAACCACTCGAAGTTAGAGAAGAAATTCGAACACTCTTAACTCAGGCGGTGGAAGTTCAGTGAAGAGATTTGAACGCCTACTGGTCCTAGTTCCATGGTTGCAATCACATCCATACGCAACCGTCGAAGAAGTTGCGCAAGCTTTCGGCATCACGGTAAAAGAAGTCGAGGAAGATATTGCCCAACTTACGTTTACTGGTTACGGGCAAGGCTATGGGGAATTGTTTGAGATTTACTACGACAGAGAAGGTATCTCAGTGATAAATTCTCTCGGCATCAACAGGCCGATTCAATTTGACACTGCAGAAATTGGATGCTTGCTGGTTGGAATTGAAACGCTTCTGGCAAGTGGTGTGGCTCTCGATGTACCGCGTGAGATTATTCAATCGGCGCAACTTCGTATTTCAGAAGTTATAGATTCAACAGGAGTCATCCGATACCTTTCAAGCGCATTGGTAGACAACTTAAACACCATTGAAGTGATTCAGACTGCGATTCTAGAAAAACGAAAAGTTAACATCACGTACTGGAACCATATTCGAGATGATGCTACGTCTCGCCAAATCTCTCCATTGCGAATTCGAGGCACAGACGCCTTCACCATCGTTGATGCCTTCTGTCACACATCGAATGATTGGCGGTCATTTCGGTTAGACCACGTCATTGATATTGCTGCGACAGAAATCTCTTCTGACATTGATATTCAAGATTTTGTGGACATGCAATACACAATTGTAGAAATCCAAATTCCTACAGCTCGCTCTGAATTGCTTGAAGATTTAGTGGTCCTGAAACGTGAGCACAATGACAAGACAATCCGAGCATACGTTCAGATCGTTACCCCCGCCACGCTCGCACGGATAGTGCGAGCATCTGGAGGATTGGTGCAAATCTTGAGCCCCCTAGATATCAAAGACTCTGTAGCCGACTTGAATGCGCAGGCTCTCAGGGCCTACAACTAGTACACTTCCCCCACACGAAAGGGGCACGATGCCGAATCTCAATGGCTGGGAACTCCCAATCCTCCTTATTTTGGCAATTCTTCTATTTGGTGCCAAACGCCTGCCAGATCTAGCGCGCGGGCTTGGAAGGTCGCTTCGAATCTTCAAAGCCGAAGTTAAGGCTAAAGACGACGCAGAAGACACCAAAGAGTCTGACAACAAGCAGTAGGGCCAAATATGGGCTCTGAAGCGATGCCGTTGGCAGAGCATTTGCGAGAACTGCGCAAACGCCTCATTGTCTCAGTTCTTTCAATAGGACTTGGTTTCATTCCAGCTTGGGTGTATTACCCGCAGATTTTTGCTTTTCTTGAAGGCCCTTTCGCGTCCTTAGAAGACACACAAACAAATGTTTCTCTTGTGTTGGGGGGAGTTGCGGACCCATTCACGTTGCAGATTCAGGTTTCATCCGTTGCAGCTATCGTATTGAGTTCTCCAATATGGCTAACTCAACTTTGGCGTTTCATCACACCTGGCCTTTATCGGAATGAAAAAAAATGGACACTGCTCTTTGTTTTCAGCGCTGTACCCATGATTCTCCTCGGTATATTCAGTGCTTACTTTGTTATGCCGATTGGTTTGCAAGTCTTGCTTGGATTCACGCCTTCCGACGTCGAGAACCTAATAGCAGTTGATCGTTATTTCGATTTCTTTTTTCGAATAACGGCCGTATTTGCCATCGGATACCTAATTCCTTTGGTGTTCATTATGTTGAATTTCGCGGGATTGCTCTTAGCCCAAACCATTAGGTCTTGGTGGCGTGGCATTTTGATGTCGGTCATGCTATTTGGAGCAATTGCAACACCTACGGGAGACCCGGTGAATATGCTCCTCGTCAGTTTGCCAATCACACTCCTCATAATTGTTGCATGGTTCATCTGTGCTGCGAATGACATTCGAAGGCGAAGACGCAACAAAAGTATTATCCTGAAAGATGATGAAGCAACACCCATCGAGGAGCTATGAGAACACTTCTGTACGTGAACCCTAAGGCTGGTCAGGGCAAGCCTTTAAAGTACTTAAAAGGGGTTCTTGCTGGTGTACAAGATGACAATCCTGACTTTGAAGTGATTTTGGCTGAGAACAAGGATTCTGGTCTAAAACAGCTCAAGAATTTGATCGGAGGTGGAGCGCGAGTTTTATGTTTGGGCGGCGACGGCACTGTTCATGATGTGGCACGAATTTGTATAGAGCAAAACCTTCCTCTTGGCATAATTCCTGCTGGATCTGGTGATGACATCGCTCATTCACTTGGCATTCAAACACCTCGAACTGAACATGGCTATCAACAGTTACTCGAAGCATTCCTCAAACCAAGCGTTCGTGAGCAATCTATTACAACAGGTAAAGTCACCTTTCCCTCAGGCAGTTTCCACTATGTACTCGGGGTCATGAGCAGTGGATTTGATGCTCACTGCAATGCAATCGCAAACACATTAAAAGTTCGTGGTCCTGTTCGATATGTACTTGCTATGTTGA
>JAURLB010000213.1 GCA_030831445.1 Candidatus Nanopelagicales bacterium
ATTTCTTGGTACCTACTGGAGTCTTTTTTGGCGTGACAGCAGTCTTTTTCGGAGATTGTTTCGAAGTTTTAGTTACAGTTGATTTTGATGCTGTTGATTTTGGTGTCGATTTTTTGGCGGTGGCCTTCGTAGCTGAGACTTTTTTTGCACCAGATTTCTTATCAACAGATTTCTTGGCAGCCTTCTGCGCTTTGGCGGCTTTCGGCTTCGCCGAAGTCGAAACTTTCTTGCTTGCCATGTTCTCCCACAACACTCGTGCCCGCATAACTAAGGCCCGTGTCAAGAGTTATCTCAACCGGGCATTGCCGAGGCAATGGCATAGTGTGCCACAGATTGGCAACCTGTCGCACCTGCGGGGTGGGTGGAGTATGCCTCGCTCACCTGACTGTTCAATGTGAGTATTTTCTGAGACTTTTGACCTGTTTGCCTATGCAGAATGTGACTTTGGCATTTGAGGATTTGGCTTATGAAGAAACTATTCATCCTCATACTTGTAGCCGTCTCCCTTGGCCTGACATCACCTGCATACGCCTCGCCGTGGGTTGACGTGTCGAGTGACGGGAATTCTTACCTTGTAACAGGCGGAGCACTCTTTCATGCACGTTTCGATGACAACAGAGAAGAAGCCGCTTCCTGCAGCGATTGTTATTGGCGGGTGCAACGTACCTGCCTAGATATCGATATGTATGACCGAGGGCCGTGTCCCGAACTGCTCGCGAGTTGTCCAAACGATATGCACATTGCAGAAGTGCATCGGTCGCGAGGTGCCCCGAAACCTGAATGGGATTCAACCGCATGGAAATTCGCATCGCACACTTGTATAGGTGAGGCTGGACCTGTCAGTAGCGGTGAAGTGCGAGACTTCATAGAGTCGGCATTGAGAGTTCGTGTACCAGGACTTCGCGTAGAAACCACGCCTCCGAAGCGAACATTGATTCACCTGCCAACTCGAATCAAACAACTATCGGCATCGAGCATCCGCTTTAGAGATCTCGAAGTTGCTGGCATCCCGGTGAAGTTATGGGCAGAATCAACACTTCAGACAAAATGTAATAGCTGTAGACATACGCCCCACGGCATAATCTTCAAGAAAATCGGCCGAGTTGCTGTCCAAGTAGATGCCACATGGTCAGCGTGGTACACAGCTCTCGGTATCCGACCAATCAAAGTTAGTGAACCTCAAATCAGACAACGAAAAACTTTATGGTTAACAGTTTCGCAACTGAAGGCGCGTTTTTGGAAAGTGAACGAAGCATGAAGAAGTGCTGCTACGCCACACCACTTCGGGGTCCACAACACCTCATGGATCTATGCGGAGAAACCCTTCCTCGAACTTGGAGTTTGCTCCAGTTGAGTGAGCACGATGAAATCATGGAGATTTGCACTGTAGACATGCAATCACTGTTCACTATGAAGCAAGAGAACAACTATGTGATTTGCTACTACAACCAAGCCCTTGAACTCAAACCAGAAATCACTGCTCAACTTCCAACTTCTGAATTTATGCGAGACATCCTGATTTTCAATGAGACGCACTGGAAGTCTGCACTCTGCTATTCCGAGAGTTGCTGTCCGGCTGGAGGAAAACGCTATATTCCTCAAGTCACCACTTGCAAAGCCATACGTCTATGGCAGGATGCACTTGCTGACTGGATTTTCGACACGTTCGACAACCCGAATCTAGAACTCATCAATACACTTGAGAATCTTGATGTTCGCGACTGGCTACTGTCTCGTGCAATTAGTGCTGGCCAGAACGATTGGTACGACTTTCTTTGCTTTCTTGCACATCATCACGAAAGTGTTGCGCTATTCACCATCATCGCAGGATTCGAATTCTCAAAGGGAAACGATGAGCGCACACAGAACTTCTTACAAAAAGCGAGCGCAGTAAAGCATGACTATCCGTTACTTGCTTTGTTGCAACGTGGATTTGCGAGTGCAATGCCCCGCGATGTGTTAGTGCAATCACTCACTCGGTTTGAAACTACAAAACAACAAATACAGTGTGCACATGAAGCGTCCTTGTCGCCGAAGGCTTCCCCTCCCACGGCAACAAGGACAGGTGAAAGATAGACGAGCCGGTCTCCAACTCCATCACTGACACGCCGATTTCAAATTACCGACCTCCCTGCAGTGCAAGGTTGACCCTTGCATACTCTCTGCTCGTGCGATTAGACCATGTCTCCTATGCGGTAGCCCCGCAGGAACTCGCTGACACTGTGCAGCGACTCGGAGCTTTGTTGGGATCAACTTTCGTTGACGGCGGAAAGCATCCAAGTTTTGGTACTCGCAACTTTGTACTCCCTGTTTCTGGAGGGATATATGTTGAAGTTGTGACAACGCTCGATCACCCTGCAACCGAGCAATCAGCTTTCGCGAAAGCTGTGAAGCATCGCTACGAGCAAGGTGGCGGGTGGCTTGGCTGGGTCATTGCAGTCGATGATATTTCTGTCGTTGAGGGGAAACTTGGACGTCCTGCAGTTGAAGGTCATAGACGTCGACCTGATGGTTTCGATTTGCAATGGAAACAAATTGGTGTGCTTGATGTAATCGCCGATCCTCATTTGCCATTTTTCATCCAGTGGCTCACCGACGTATCGGAGCATCCATCTCGAAACAGCACTCCACTCTCAATTTCGTCACTCTCCCTTGCCGGTGACAAAAATACGCTCGATACCTACCTTGGCGATGAGATTTCTGTGGACAAAATTACGCTGGATTGGACCCAAGAAGATGAGTCTGGTCTAGTGGCTGTTAACTTTATTCTTCCGAATGGTCAGAGCGTTAGAGTCGACTAAAGAATGTAGTCCTTGGTGGCCCTGCATTGATATGTTGATCTGTTGTTCGAACTTGAAAAAACACCCACAGACTCATGCTGAGTACGACTAAAGCAAATCCGAATCCAATGTCTTCAATTGGTGCATAAAAGAGTCGACCATCTCCAATAAAGGGAGGTGGCGCGTCTATCGGACTGCTTGATCCGACTATTGCAAAATCTTGGTATTTCACAATTTGTAGGCCGGTGAACAGGCCATTTGTAATGAACTGAAAACTGATGATGATTACGTATGCAACCCAGAATGTTTTACGACGCAATAATCGAGTTTTAAGGATACCATTATCAAGAAGTATCACGAGGAGAACAGCAAGGATTGCAAGTTGGGTGTACGTCACGGTTTCCACCACTCTGGCTTTGCACTTCTGACCGCTTCGAGTGTGAGTATCGAGGCTATCGGAATAACTACAAAAAAGAGTATCTCGTCTAACGGAATTCCACCCCAGGCAATCAAGCCAGTGATTTTTGCTGGGTTGAAATACCAGTGTCCTTCACTGATTGCGTAGGCATCCCAGAGTGAAAATACGACGAGCACCGGCACGAGCGTTAAAAGAAATGAGCGCCATCGCGCGAGCAGTCGAGTGCGCATAACGAACTCGAGCCAGCCGCTGCCAATCAAGACGAATAGCAAGATGAGTAGGTAGGAAAAGTTCTCAAGGCTTAACTTCACTCCAACACGCTACCAAAATCGAGCAACTTATGTCGGTTCAATTTAGAATTCTAGAGTGAATACTTCCCCGCATCCACTTTTAGGTTGCACGCTTGACGGTCGGTATCGGATCGAGAGCGTGGCTGCTCGCGGTGGGATGGCAACAGTGTTCTTGGCAACGGATTTGAGATTGCGTCGGCCAGTCGCCATTAAGGTGATGCATCAGTCGCTTGCCGAAGATCCCCAATTTGTTGAGCGGTTCAGGCGGGAAGCCAGAGCAGCCGCTGCCTTGACGCATCCTCACGTCGTTTCAGTTCACGACCAAGGACTTGATGCCCAAACCGGTGCGGTGTATCTAGTGATGGAGCTCATTCAAGGTCACAATGTTCGAGACTTATTGAGCCAACGAGGTCCACTCACGTCTATTCAAGCACTCGCCGTGATGGACCCCTTACTACAAGCACTAGACGCGGCTCATCAAGCGGGTTTTGTTCATCGAGACATAAAGCCTGAAAACATCATGATAAGTGATTCTGGACGAATAAAGGTCACTGATTTCGGATTAGCAAGAGCGATTGCTGACAGTCAAACCCACGCAACAACTCGCGGCGTATTGATGGGAACTGTCTCATATCTCTCTCCTGAGCAAGTCGAACAAGGAAAAGCGGATGCTCGCTCCGATCTTTACAGTGCGGGAATCGTCTTATTTGAAATGTTAACTGGTCAAGTTCCACATTCAGCAGAGAGTCCAATTGCAGTTGCTTTCCAACATGTGCACGGAGCAATACCGGCTCCTTCTGAATTCCAAAGAGGCATTCCTGCATCACTTGACGCACTGGTGCAGAAGGCAACTAGCAGGAATCCGCTTGATCGTTTTCAAAGTGCCGAAGAGTTTCTTGACGCAGTAAAAACTGTTCGACAGCTCATTGAGTCAGGTGATTTCGACTCAACACCAATACCGATTCGACCAATCGCTGAGGTGACGGAAAATTCGAGCCAACTTCCAACATTGGAAGTGAAAACGCCAAAACTTTCGCGAAAACGTCGTAGCGCCATTCTTGCACTTAGTCTGTCACTAGTGATTGGCGCAGGTGGCTATTTCGCATACCAGTCCCTCAACACAGTCACCGTGCCCCAACTCATTGGTTTAACTGAAAGTGCTGCACGAGAAGCACTCGAGAGCCGAGACTTATCGGTAAATGTACTCGAAGAATTCAGCGACAACATTGTCCCCGGCATAGTGTTCGAAGCAAATCCTGAGAGTGGCAGTAGTGTTTCGAAAAATACACAAGTTCAACTCGTTGTGTCGAAGGGGCCTGAGCTTTTTGAAATTCCTGACGTCATTGGCCAGCTGTGGAGTGAAGCCCAAGTTGCACTCGAAACGGTTGGATTTGTACCCAGCGTGAGCTCAGAAGTTTTCCATCCTGAATTTCCCGCTGGCGCTATTATTGAAATGGATCCGCCGGCGTTTTCAAACCATCCGAAGAACACGTCCATATCTGTAGTGCTTTCCAAAGGCCCCTCACCCGTGGCGTTACCAAATGTCATCAACACTTCAGAACGAAAAGCCACCGATGCACTTCAAGCCAAAGGCTTCACCCAAATCATCATCAAACGTGACTTTTCATCTTCCATTAAAAAGGGAAATGTCATCTCTATGACGCCGAGTGCAAAGTCGAAGCAGTTCACAACGATTACGGTTGAACTGCTTATTTCTGATGGCCCTCCCCCAGTTAAAGTTCCTAACGTCACTGGGATGACGCTGAAACGGGCTATCGAGACGCTAGAAAAAGCCGGTTTGAAATACAAGATTCGAACTCAAAATGTGTGTAAGAAACCTAAGTCGCGTGTTGTGCAACAACAATTTAATGCCGCAAACTCACTCGTCCCACGCGGAAGCACGATAGAACTTGGGATTTATAACAATTGTTAGCGTGCTTCAAAGGCGAGAAGTTTCGCCTTGAGTTTTTCTCCGTAAAAATATCGACCAACCGATCCGTCACTCTTGATCACGCGATGGCACGGAATGATGAGTGGCACAACGTTATTTGAACACACA
>JAURLB010000214.1 GCA_030831445.1 Candidatus Nanopelagicales bacterium
AATTTTTCTCGTACTGACATGGACCATGCCCTAACTGCCCTAGGTGAAAGCTTGAATTTTCAAGTGCTTTCCAAGATGGACATTGACTCTGGCACAGAACTGTCCTTTCAGAATGAAGACAAATATCCCAGCCAAAAAATTATGGAGATTTTTGAAGATGGTGCTTGGGTCGCGAAAGCGCCCAAATTGAAGTCTGTAGAACGCACCTATGTGAAATTGTTGCACAATGCAGTGACATTTGGGGAAAGTTCACTGGTACTCACAGACACTAAAGCTTTTTTCCCATGGCAAGAGTACAGCCTTGCTTCTGAGAACATTATGAGGAACGATAGTTTTGTTGTCGCAATTGGTAGTGACTATGTTGTGACACGAAATCTCCCATCAGCTTCTCAGATTATTCGCGGACAGTCTTTATCGATGACATCTGATTCGGCCAATCACTTTGGTCACTTTTGTGTTGAGAACCTACCTCGTTTAAACGCCCTTAAGGCAATGGGTGATGGTGAGCCCAAAACTGCAACCATTGATATTTCAGCATCCCAGTTTGAGATTCTTATTAGACGCATAGAACCTAGGCTCACAATACAGAGGATTGATCGTGGAGCCGCAGTTCTACACGACCAGCTTTATGTAGCCATGCCAAGTAGATTCACGCCAAGCGACTTGACATGGGGTGCACCGTTCCTGCATCATGAGATCGATCAGACCATAAGCCAGCCAACTCTTGATAGTGGCGATTTAAGGCATGTTCGCACTAAAGGCAACAACGCTGGGAGGTTAGCGTTAATGAGGGCTGATACGGGTGAAGCGCCGTATAGAAAGCTTCGTAACACAGTTGAGATAAGGGACTACCTTGAGTCCTGTGATTTTCGACTGGTCAAACAGACAGATCTGCTCTTGTCCAATTTGGAAGTGTTAGTTGCAGACTCGCAATTTATAGTTGCAGAGGCAGGATCGTCGCTTGCAATAAATCTCATGCTGATGGACGTTAATGGCAAGTCGATACTTCTTTTGCAACCTCCCGCTCTCGGTCGGCAAGAGGCTCGAATGGCCGGTGTCCTAGCTTCTCGGGGAGCTGATGTTGCCGTTGTTGTCGGTGAAAGTGAATCGCTTGAAAGACAAGCGGATTTTGATTTGAAAATCAACCAAATAAGAGCAGGGCTTGATCGACTGAATCTTTGGGCATCCACAGGAAAAAACTAGGATTTTTGGTATTCCAATGACCTTTCGGCTCGCAAATCGGGACTGTCTCCGGTGGATTAGGAAGGCTACGTGAATACCTCACAACCAACACCATGGCGAGTTCCAATTCAAAAGCCGAGACTTCCACCACTAGAGACCGTCGAACCATATCTAAAGTCAGTTTATAGCTCTGGCCAATTCACAAACTTTGGCCCCCTCGAACGCAATCTTCGCTTCCGATTCGCAGAGATCTTTAATGTCGGTGCGGACCAGGTTGCGCTTTGTGCGAATGCCACACTTGCTTTGGCTGGTGCAACGGGAGTTGCTGAGCCAAAGTCCTGGATCGTGCCATCATTTACATTTGTTGCGACGCCGCACTCAATTCAACTCGGAGGAGGCACAATCGAGTTTGTTGACGTAATCGAGGGTAGGTGGACCATAGCTCCAAGCTCCCGACATGAGCATGGTTTCGTTCCAGTTGCACCGTTTGGAATGAGACCAGATATTGCTGGTTGGAATGAGCAAACAACGGTTGTGCATGATGCTGCAGCTTCTCTAGGTGTCGAAACTGACCTTAGTGGTCTTCCTGAACTCCACGCCGTTGTTTATTCACTTCATGCGACCAAAGTGCTTGGGTCTGGTGAAGGTGCTGTAGTGATTTTCGGGAATTCTAATAGTGCCCAAAACTTTCGTACATGGACGAATTTTGGTTTCTTGGGTTCTCGAGAAGCTCGAATACCAGCTGCAAATGCAAAGATGTCAGAAATTCAAGCTGCGTATGTCCATGCTGCTTTAGATGGTTGGAAAGAAGAAAAAGCAGAATGGCTTAATGCGCGATATCTTGCTCAAGAGATAGAGTCGGTCCACGGATTAAAGCCCCTCTTGGAGGAGTCCAATCTTATTTCTCCATATTGGATAGTTGAGTTTCCGGATTCCCTCTTATGTGAGAACTTCGAGAATCTCATGAATAGTTCAGGAATTGAGACTCGAAGGTGGTGGGGTAAAGGATGCCACCGGATGGAGGCATTTTTAGGCGTGAATCAGGGTGCTTTGCCAGTAACGGAATCAATAGGTGTTCGATACGTTGGATTACCAATGGCTCGCAGTTTTGGACATGAACAGTTTGGTCTCATATATGACGCTTTATCGAAACGCAAATGTGAGTGTCAAGAAACCCTATTCAAGACGTGTCTGAGAGAAAAGTTATGAAATTAGTGGAGCTCACGTGTTCATAACGTAAAAGCTTTAAGGGTTCAGGTTTAGCTTGTTGGTAGCTGGAAACTTTTAAGGAGTTTTTGTTGATTTGAATCTGGAAAGGTTAGATGCAATGTTGGAAAGAAAACATTCCTAATATTCAAAGCGATGATCGCTCAGATATGGGAAATGTTTTGGACACAGAATGATATCTGTAGATAAACGACTATTAACCCTTTTAACGAACCAGTTTTTTTGAATGATAGGTAACAAAACGAATAGCTGGTTCCCAGAAAAAACTTAACAACCCAGTGATTGGGTGGAGTTGCAAAACTCGGACTCGACTTGCTTCCTGCACTGAGTTTCTCCTGAGAGAAACAGTCAGCGAATCGCTGTGCCACCTGAATGAAGCCAAGTTCAATCCGGTGTACTGCAATTTTCCGAGCTTGGTCAATTTGATAAACAAATCCAAGTCAAATACCCAACCCAGACTCTCGTTTAGACCGCCGGCCATAACAAAAGCTTCGCGTCGAATTAGTGCGCCAGGCTGAGGGATCAAACACGGACCAAACCTCAAGATTTTTGAGCGAAGGCACCAGAACGATTCTGCCAAACCACGTTGTTGTCTTTATCAACATATGTACATGACCCATAAACCATGACCGTTGATTCGTTAGAGGTAAGCACGGAAAGCGCAACGTCGATCGAGTTGAGATTCACGTAGTCGTCTCCCAGCCAGTTGATGACGGTGACAATTCGGGGTAGTGAATTCACCCGAGGTTAAATTGCAGATGCTAGGCCTTTGCCAGGATCATCCACTTTCTGATGAACTAGTCCATCTTCGATGAATTTACTGACGTCAACATGTGATGGGCAGACAACGCATACATGCCCGACATTGGAATCTTTCAGGGACTGCAGGCAAGTGGCAAAATATTCACCTCGCGTACCAAGGGTGGGAACAACTACTCCGACTTCCTTCATATTGACTCCTTAAGCAAACCGATATACAAGTCGGTATAGCGCTTAATAACAACTGAACTCGAGTAGCGCGATTTTGCAAATTTCCGTGCATTTTCGGAACAAGAGCGCCTGAGTGTTTCGTCAACAGCCAGTGCATTGATAAAACTCTCGAAGTCATATAAATCGTCTATTAAGACACCATTTCGTCCAAAGTCTGTGCATTCAGACATTCCTCCGGCATTGCTACACGCAA
>JAURLB010000215.1 GCA_030831445.1 Candidatus Nanopelagicales bacterium
AAGTGGTACTCGAGGTTCGTGGTCGCGATCACGCTGAGATCCTGATGGCCGGCGCCAAGGCCGATGGCTACGAGATTTCCGAAGTCACTGGACGCTAAAAGAGCAAGCCTCAAAGAGATACTGTTGAAGTCAGAGTCATGGGTACATGGTCGAAGTTTTTCGAAATTATCGAGACAAAAATCTCTCGGCTGTCGCCAATATCAATGACCGGCACCGTTCGCTGGCCACAGTCCCTACTCATCTACGCGGTTTCGCATGGCTTCATGTTGGCAAGTTTGAATGCGCTCTACTGGGATGACTGGACGGTCTATGCCAATGGACCTAGTGGGGTTAAGGATGCTTTCGCATCATGCAATCGTTGTACTGTTCCTTTCCGTCCGATGATTGAGAGCTTCCTAATTGTGCCGGGGCCCTGGCTCATGCGAGTTCTTACGTTCTTGCTTTTCCCACTAATTTCATTCGTCTTTTTTCAATTCTTGCGACGTGCAAATTGGCTGAACAATCAGGAGGATGGAGCACTCACTTTGCTCTTGCTCTTCTTGCCGATGTACGGAGCACGAATCTCGCACATTGACTTCCACTACTCCCTCTCGCTCCTCCTCTTTGTGCTCGGTGCCTGGATGACGCTAAGTCCGAAAGCGATCGTTCGGATATCAGCGATTGTTCCGATTTTCTGGAGTATGTTCACCGCATCCCTACAAGTCTTCGTAGTCGTCCTGATTGCTGTCTTGTGCGTCAAACTTACCAGACCATCGGATCACTTACATCATGACCGCACGACAATTGTGATCATTGCCCTCTTATGCCTTGCTCCATTAACTCATCGCTTCCTAGTTCCACAAGTCTTTCCTGATCTTCAAGTGACTGATGGATACAACTCGATTCAGCCAGAATTCTTAGTCCGAGCGGTGCTATTTAGTGTGCTACTGATGTATCCGTTGCTGCATCTGCTAAATCTCCGCAGACTTCGGAGAACCGTCAGCAGAGAGAGTTACCAAATTAGCATCGGGCTTGCCGTATTGGCGGCGGGAACATTTCCCTATCTTGCCGTCGGACATTTTGCAAACTTCTCTGATTGGATCCTCCCTTTGCTTCCCGACCAGTCTGACTGGAACTCTCGACACCAGTTACTGCAGCCTTTTGGTTTAGCGCTGATACTTGTTGGGATTGCGAATATGTTTAGGGCAAGAATGAGACCGTTTCTCCTGCTTGTTCTACTCACCTCGGTTGCACTGAATACTGTAACTTACTCCGGTTACCACTTGGACGCCATGAAGCAAAGAGAATTCATTGCTGCTGTCAAAGCAGGAGAGGCACAAATGAGAGACGTACTCGCAGTGGTAGTTGACGATCAAGCCCCGCGGTTCAACGCGCGCGGGCGAGTCATACGACCTTTCGAATGGACCGCAATGCTGAATCGTGCAACCAATCGAGCCCTACTCGCGGATAGTTTTAGTCTTGACTACTGTAATCTCTCAAGGCCATCGATGCTTATCACGGTTACCGCAGATCAGGGTAGACTGAAATCGTTAATCAGAAACAGAATTGATCTAAAAGTGGATTTCAACAGTTTCTCGAATTGTTCATGACGCCACGATTTGATCATTGGTAATCGGGACTTAAATTTGTCAAGCAGTCGAGAAACCGTCTCAGCCCTGAAAAGTTCGGTCAGTCCTCATCTGACACTGCCATCAAACTCAGCTCACGTTGATAACGCGGAACGTTTGACAATTCTGATCAATCTCGTGTTTGTGTCAACACTCTTACTCGGACCTCTTGCCATTTTACTCTCGAGGTTAGTTGTCAGAGTCATCCCTTTGGAACTCGTGGTTGATTTCCTCACTTCATATGACTCTAATCGTATCCGCGCCGAACGACTGCGCATCCATGTGGAAGGTGCGGACTATGTCTACTTCTTGATCGTGCTTGGCTCGGTTGCGTCTCTGTGTTCGTGTTTAATTCTACGACCGTCGAGAATCGTTTCGTTGAACTGCATGGCAAGATATACAACAAGTCGCTTGAGTTTCGTAAATTCTTGTACGGCCACCCTCATCTTGCTCCTCGCGCATTTTGGCTCACTACATCGGTGGAGGATTGATTCCTTTGGTGAACGTTTTTTGGATGGATTCGGCGCTGGTCCAACACTCGCTGCAATCGGATTGGCGGTGCTCACTGATCGCAAAAAGATTACTTTCGGTGCGCTTCGACCATTACCATCCAAAAGTGTTTTCCAGTGGGCATTTTCACTCGTTGCAATAGCTATTTTGCTTCCACAAGCCCTGATCTTCGGTCGGCAAATTGGATCCAACCGAGAATTCGTAATAGTTTTTAATGAATACGCCTCTGCTTCGTCTAATCTTCGTCTCTTCTGGGACTTTACGCCAACCTATACGTCATTGGCTGCAGTTGTGGTTGAGCCGCTCCTGCAACTTGTCTCGGAGGAACGCATACTTGAGGACCTGGTTGGATTTCATGTCGCACTTTCAGTAATCCTCTTATTGGGGGTAATCTGGCTCGCGACACGAATCCTTCAGTGCCATTGGAGCCTCGCAATTCTTGCAACCGCGGTCTTGATTAGTCCTCGGCGTCACAACGACCTTGCGCAGGGGTTTCTTCCATCCACAAGCGCACCCGGCCGTTATATTATGCCGGTCCTGGTCTTCCTGGCTTTGAGTTTCTTCTTCAGAAATTATCGGCCGAGAATCTTGCAAGTACTAGCAGTGGGAATCACCGTTGGGTTAGCACTTGTCAATAATGCAGAAATAGGACTGTCCTTGATGGTGGCAGTGGTGATTGCCATGGGCACAAAGACCTACTTCGACAAGGGCATCTTTCAAAACTTGGTTGCACCTGTTCTCACAGCAATACTCACGTTTATCGTAGCCCTCCACTTCTTGGGTGGTAGTCGTCTAAACGAGTCATTGAAAAAATGGTCACTATTCATTAGAAGTCGCTCGGTAGGCGGCTACATCGAGGAAGTTCCAATATTCGGAGTTCACCAATTTGCACTGGCACTACATGCTGCGGCAATTGTGTTTGGGATTCTGCTTATGCATTCAACAAAACGCTCAGCTGGTGAGTTCATACGGTTCAGTGCGCTAATGTGCCTGACTCTTGGTCTTTTCGGATTTGCGACGTTTCCCTACTTTCTTGGACAAAACGGTCCTACTTTCGTGGGCGGTCCGTTGTGGCTGCCGTTGATTTTGACTGCATTTGCCATTGTTGGAGCTTCACACAGTCTCCGTAGGAATCGAAGGGACGTAGCAGACGGTTCAACCAATAGTCCGAGGGAGAGTTCGTTCAAACTAATTTCACTTGGGCTAGCCGTCCTCACCTTCTGCTCAGTCATGTTTGTACCTGACCCTCAGGACAGTATTGGAATTCACTTTCGCCAAAGTCGACCAGTTTGGAGTAGTCAAGTTTTCTTGAAAGATCCAGTTGTTCAGGAGCTTAGACAGATTTCGCTAGTGGAGCCTTTCAACTCAGATATTGCATATTATGGTGAGTATGGGAACTTGATCTCATTAATTCTTGGAATAAAAACGGTTTATGGTGTTCATGATCCAATGATTGCATACTCATCGCGAGAAAGTATCAATGCAACCTGCACTCCCCTTACAGTTCACAACCCACGAACTGTTTACGCAAGCAAGAAATATCTTCCTCAGAATATTCTGGATTCAGGCATCTCAGTTGGGCCCTGCCCTGGTCTAATCAGAGACCCAGATTTCATATCAGAGAATCTAATCCGATACTCATATAGGCCCTAAGTCTCCTGAGTTTCGAGATGTCATCAGTTTCTCAGATACTTCTGCCAGGGAAGCTCACGTCTGGCGCAACCGGGGTTCGGGGCGACAGCTACTCGAATGGGCCCAAATATGCCCACGCAATCGCCCGGGGTGGTGGCGTGGTGATGACGGTACCGCCACTCGCGGAGTCTGCACGGCACGTTGCCTCGCTCGTTGGTGCAGTCGATGGGATTCTCATTCAAGGCGGTGGGGACATCGCACCCGAGCGTTACGGGGACTCCCGCCGCAATGAAACCGTCTATGGAGTCGTCGACGAACACGACGAGTTCGAGATTGCAGTGGTGCGCGAAGCCCTCCAGCAGAACAAGC
>JAURLB010000216.1 GCA_030831445.1 Candidatus Nanopelagicales bacterium
AAGGTGTTGTGAGCGCACTCGGGCGGCCATTTACCCTCAAAAATAGGGCATCTGTCGGCAATCAATGGGTGGAATTCATGGACCCCTCACTACCTTAGAATTAGCCCCAGTGTGAGGAGAGTTGCTCCTCGACCGTGGGTTATCCAGTCTCGGCATAACTTATGGGAATCACAAGGAGAGAAATGTCAGTATTTTCAACTGCTCTGCAATTGTCGGCTGAGCAAAACCGCATCGTGATGGTTGTCGCGATTGTTGCTATCGCCGCAATTGTTTTCGCGCTCATTCTGGTGAAAGAAGTGCTCAATGCGAGTGAAGGATCTGAACGCATGCGTGAAATCGCAGCCGCAATCCAAGAGGGAGCAGCCGCTTATCTCACGCGCCAATTCAAGACACTATCAATATTTGTAGTTTTGGTGTTCTTCTTGCTGTTCTTACTTCCTGCCGAATCCAATAGCGAAAAAATTGGTCGGTCGATCTTCTTTATTGTTGGTGCAGTTTTCTCTGCTATCACCGGTTATGTTGGAATGTGGTTAGCTGTTCGCGGAAACGTTCGTGTAGCGGCCGCTGCTCAAGAATCCGGTGAAAACGAAGCCATGCAAATTGCATTCCGTACTGGTGGCGTTGCAGGTATGTTCACTGTAGGCCTCGGTTTGTTAGGTGCTGCAATAGTTGTTTTGGTCTATGCCGATGCCGCGCCAAAGGTTCTTGAAGGATTTGGTTTCGGTGCAGCACTGCTCGCGATGTTCATGCGCGTTGGTGGCGGTATTTTTACTAAGGCTGCCGATGTCGGCGCTGACCTTGTCGGAAAGGTCGAAAAAGGAATTCCCGAAGACGATCCACGAAATGCAGCAACAATTGCTGACAACGTTGGTGACAACGTTGGTGACTGTGCTGGTATGGCCGCAGATCTTTTCGAGTCATATGCAGTAACACTTGTTGCGGCACTTATTCTCGGTAAGGCTACCTTTGGTGAAATTGGTCTCATATTCCCACTTGTAGTTCCTGCTATTGGTGTTATTACTGCAGTCATCGGAATTTTGGCTGTTTCGCCACAAGAATCTGATAAGTCAGGAATGCAAGCGATCAATCGCGGCTTCTTCTTATCAGCAGCAATATCTGCTGCCCTGGTTTCTGTCGCAGCGTATTTCTTGCTACCGACCACACTTGGTGAACTTCCAGGTGTTGACACCGCTGTATTTGTTGACTACCTAGACAAGAATCCTCGCCAGATTGCGATTGCTGCAGTTGTCATTGGTATTGCGCTTGCAGCAGCAATTCAGTTGCTGACTGGTTACTTCACTGAGACTCGTCGACGTCCAGTTGATGACGTTGCAAAATCGTCCTTGACAGGCCCTGCAACAGTGATTTTGAGCGGTATCTCACTTGGTATGGAATCCGCTGTGTATTCAGCACTTTTGATTGGTGCGGCAGTTTATGCAGCAGCAATGCTTGGTGGCGGTTCAGTACTGCTTGGGTTGTTTGCAATTGCACTTGCAGGTACGGGTCTTCTGACCACCGTTGGTGTCATTGTTTCAATGGATACCTTCGGCCCTGTTTCTGACAACGCCCAAGGTATTGCCGAAATGTCGAAAGAAGTTGGACCAGAAGCTGCTGCCATCTTGACCAGACTTGATGCCGTCGGTAACACCACGAAGGCGATCACGAAGGGTATTGCGATTGCAACCGCAGTTCTTGCAGCCACAGCGCTCTTCGGCGCATTCCGTGATTCAATTGCAAAGGCTGTTCAAGATGCACTTGAAGCATTACAGACCAGTGGTGGAACACTTCCGGAATTTTCACAAGAGCAGAGTTATCAGTTCTTGGCAATTTTGGACGTCGCTCAACCGAGCAACTTAATTGGTCTCATTATCGGTGTCTCCGTTGTCTTCCTCTTCTCAGGATTGGCAATCAATGCAGTTTCACGTGCAGCGGGTGCTGTGATTCATGAAGTGCGTCGTCAGTTCAAAGAGCATCCTGGAATCATGGAGGGAACTGAAAAGCCTGAATATGGTCGTGTGGTTGATATCGTCACACTCGATTCATTGCGTGAACTTGCAACTCCAGGTTTGTTGGCTCTGCTCACACCGATTGCAGTTGGTTTTGGACTCGGTATAGGAGCCCTTGGATCATTCCTTGCAGGAACAATTGTTTCCGGAACTTTGATGGCTGTATTCCTAGCGAACTCAGGTGGTGCTTGGGATAACGCTAAAAAGTATGTTGAAGATGGACACTTCGGTGGTAAAAATTCTGAAGCACATGCAGCAACTGTCATTGGTGACACCGTCGGTGATCCATTCAAAGACACCGCTGGACCTGCAATCAACCCACTCATCAAGGTAATGAACTTGGTGGCACTGTTAATTGCACCTGCAGTCGTTATTGCACAACTTGATCAGGCGATGTCTCTGACGCGATACGGAATCGCACTGGGAGCAGTTCTCATCATTGTGGCAGCAATTGTCGTCAGTAAGCGTCGCCCACTAGCGGTTGCTGCTGAGGAAATCACAAACCCAAATCCGGATGTGGATTTTGTTGTGACCCACAAGAATGAGCACTATTCATAAGCAATATGTGATGAAAGGGCCAGTGCGATGTGCACTGGCCCTTTCTCTTTTGTGGGACTAAGGATTTGCTCACTATGAGGGGGATTTGCCCTAGTTTTCTGGATACTAGCCCCAGTTTTGTCAGTCGCCCTGCCATACTTCAGAGGTTGAGGATGCCAAAACCCATCATTTTGGGGGCTTTTGTCCCGAAAATCGCCGAGGATTTGACAGACTCACCCCGTAACAAGCCAAACTATTAGAGCCTGCACGAGACACGATATATAAGGATGGACGAACGAATGGCGAAAACTGGCATCAAATTGGTAATTGTTGAAAGCCCCGCAAAGGCCAAGACAATTGAGAAGTACCTAGGGAGCGATTTCAAGGTAATGGCCTCAGTAGGGCATATCCGCGATCTGCCAGAGGGGGCTCGCGATATCCCTGAGGAATTGAAGTCCTTGCCCTGGGCTGTACTCGGTATCAATGTTGATGGCGACTTTGAAGCAATCTACGTTCCGAACTCCGACAAAGCAAAATTAATCAAAGAATTGAAATCAGCTCTCAAGAATGCCGACGAGTTGTATCTCGCAACAGACGAGGACCGTGAAGGTGAAGCGATATCGTGGCACCTCCTTGAAATTCTGCAACCAAAAATTCCTGTGCATCGAATGGTGTTTCATGAAATTACGAAGGAAGCGATTGCTGGTGCAGTCGCCAACCCTCGCGATTTGAATATGTTGCTTGTAGATGCCCAAGAAGCTCGCCGCAAACTTGATCGTTTGTTCGGTTATGAGCTGTCGCATGTGTTGTGGCGAAAAGCGAAATATGGATTGAGTGCAGGACGTGTGCAGTCGGTTGCATTACGTTTGATTGTTGATCGGGAATGGGAACGTATCAACTTTGTCAAGGCTGGGTATGCCGACATTGTTGCAATCATGGTTCCAGGATTTAAAGCAACGCTCTCGAGTATTGATGGGAAACGAATTGCTGACGGTAAAGCATTTAACGATAAAGGTGAACTTGTCAATCAGAATGTTATTGCACTGACATTGAGTGATGCTGATGCGTTAGTAACTGACATTCAAAAAGATAACTTCAGTGTCACAAAAATTGAACAGAAAGAATCGAATAGAAAACCTTTTGCGCCATTCACAACCTCTACACTCCAGCAAGATGCTGGTAGTAAATTCCGTTGGTCGAGCAAACGCACAATGGACCTAGCACAAGACTTGTATGCTCGAGGTTTCATCACCTATATGCGAACTGATTCCCCAACGCTTTCGACCGAGGCGATGAATGCTGCGAGGAAACAAGCAGGTTCGTTGTTTGGGGTAGAAAATGTTTCGAAAGAACCACGAATGTATGGCGCAAAATCAAAGAATGCCCAAGAGGCCCACGAAGCAATTCGCCCCGCTGGTGACACATTCAGAAGCCCAGATGACGTGAAAAGTGAATTGCATGCAGATTCATTGCGGCTATATGAACTCATCTGGCGCAGAACCCTCGCCTCTCAGATGGCAGATTCTCGCGAGGCAACTACAACCGCAACCATCACAACTCAAACATCCAAAGGAACCAACCTGGACTTTCGTGCCAGTGGCACAGTGATCTTGTTTGCAGGCTGGCGTGCGGCATACGACATAGTCGCCGAAAGTGATGACGAAGAAACAAGTGAAGATCGTCTACCTGCTTTGGCTGA